>CAZJBB010000052.1:0-16800 GCA_964543995.1 uncultured Bacteroidales bacterium | reverse complement strand
AGGTTTGGTTACGTTTGCTGCATATCAAATTACCAGCAGTATTCATAAGCATGACATGCCTCCTGTTAAATCAGAAATTTCTGCTGACAATGCCATTTTTACCTTTCACTCACCCACTGAGTTTGTGGCAGACGATTCTTTTATTATGGAAAACCCTATTGTATTCAAAGGAGCGCTTCCAGTAAATTTAGATCCGAACCAATGGTTGTTAACATCAACTAATTACAATTATTTCTCAAGTCTCCTTGAAAAGAAAGCAGAAAATGCATCAATCCCAGTAAAAATAGAGAGTGGAAATTCCGATTCGAAGAATCAAAGCAATTCCATTAGCAATAATACCAGCATAAATGCCACTGCTACTTTATTCCCTTCAAACAATAGTCAACCTAATAACTCTCAAAACAATCAACCCTATATTGTTTCTAATTTAGCAAATCAGGTTCATGTAAATCAGATAAACATTTTGGATACTCCCAAAATAATCACTACAAATAATATTGGTAATCAGCAGGTTCACTCATTAAATTCAGCAAATGAAACCCATGTTGTAGAGCAAGAAAACACCATTATTTCAAAGGATAGTGCTTTAGCTTTAGACAATAACGTGCCTTCTTATGAAATTAAAATCCCCAATGTTTTCACCCCAAATAACGATGGAGTGAATGATTTTTTTGTAATTCAAAACATTGAAAAATGCTCATTTAATCAACTGTTCGTTTTTAACAAAAGCGGGAAACTCATTTACGATAAAACGCAGTACCAAAATAATTGGGACGCTAAACTTCTACCCAACGATGTGTACTTTTATCAATTTAAGTACGTCCTTGAAGGGAAAGAGTACATTAAAAATGGAAGCGTGAGTGTATTACGTTAATCCCAACATAGCAAATGTTTTTAAGAATTTCGAAAATTACTTTACCTTGCGGTTTTTGCATGAGTTTTTCCGTTGATTATAAACACATCAATGGGTGATATTGGATCCTGATTTGCTTATTATAAATAGTATTTCACTATTGCGAACCTAGGTTAAAGTAGGTGCCTGAAAGGAATCAATATCCACCCAAAAACCTTTTCAATTTTTGGTCTTCGTTGCCATTGAAAATAATCAAATGGTTCACAATCCAGTAAAGTTTCGTTAATGTGTTTTTCAATTAAGCTTACCACCTCTTCATCTTGCCCGGTAATTATAATCTCGTGCATGTATCTAAAGCTCCGATAATCGAAATTTGGAGAACCGAGCGCAAAGGTTTTATGGTCGAAAAGCAATAATTTAGCATGAAGGTTTTGAGGAATATAAAATAAAACATTGATTTGATTTTTATAATAAATCCCTAAATACTTGTCTCTTAAAAAATCTGCCAATCTAACATCAGAACGACGCGGAATAATCAGAGTGATTTTCACCCCTCTTTTACTGGCATCAATAAGCGCTTTCCTTAACTTAAATCCTGGAATCAGATATGGGGTTTCTATAACAATTTCAGTTTGAGCTTTACGAA
The DNA here is from genome assembly GCA_964543995.1 of uncultured Bacteroidales bacterium. GTDB lineage: Bacteria > Bacteroidota > Bacteroidia > Bacteroidales > CAIXTV01 > CAIXTV01. The sequence goes on along the minus strand of CAZJBB010000052.1, from coordinate 15,301 downwards.
TGAGTTTTTCGTAATGTCGTTTAATAACTTGACGATAAATCGATGGCATATCGCGAATGATTTGCCATTGACGGTATCTGATGTTTTTTTTATAATTAAACTTATTTAAAAAGCGAAATTGGTGATTGTTAAAATACTCAAGAAATACTTTTTTTAATTTTAGAGTAAGGTCATCTTCAATTCGCAGAACCGACTCACGCCAATTTAATGAATGGGCAGCAATGTTTGCCGAACCAATATACGTTATATGGTCATCAATCAAGAATATTTTGCGATGGTTTCGCCTATGGTTACGGGTAAAAAAGTCGAATGAAAAAATAACTTTTTCAAAAAAACGAACTTCCCCACCGGCTTCAATTAAACCTGCAAAAAATTCTTCGTTGGATGTGGAACCCCAAGAATCGGGTAAAATTTTTACTTCAACGCCTTGCTTGCATTTTTTAATTAATGCATCTCGAAATTTAATTCCAATGGCATCATTTGCAAATTTGTAGGTTTCAATATAAATATAGTCTTTTGCCTGACTTATATCAGCCAGCATGGCATTATAATAGGTAATTGGATCACTAAAAAGCTCGTACTTACTTTGAATTTCCATATAATCAACTGCAAATCATTGGGTAAATATATAAAAAAACCTTGGTTTAATAAATCTAAATACGGATAAAGGATAAATTATGTAAGTTTGTAAAAATAAAAAATTATGATAAAGTCGATGACGGGCTTCGGAAGGACATCTTATTTTAGCCACGACAAGAAAATTTCCATTGAAATTAAATCATTAAATAGCAAACAGTTAGATATTTACTCCAGGGTACCCCAATTTGTTAAAAACCATGAAATTGAAATTCGGGCCGCCTTAGCACAAAAGTTAGAAAGGGGAAAAGTTGATTTTTGGATTAACGTGGAAGGAATTGAGGGTGAGCCTATTGTCAATTTGAACCAGCAGTTGCTTATCAAATATTGTCAGGAGCTTAGAAAAATATCAAATGCCATAAATGAGCCTATTAATGAAGTATTGGCTCTTGCAATGAAAATGCCTGATATTTACAATTCTCCAGAACAAGCAGATGAAAACGAATGGACATTGATGTCGGAACATATTTCTAAAGCGATAGAATCCCTCAATATCAATCGGGAACACGAAGGAAAAACCTTGGAAAGCGAATTGCAAATGCGGGTTCTTCTGATAACAAAGCTCTTAGAAAAAATTAAACCTTTTGAAAAGAAAAGGATAGAAAATATCAGAGAAAGAATCAGTCGAGACTTGAAAAAATATTTTGAAGAGTCTCAAATAGACAAAAACCGCTTTGAGCAGGAACTCTTTTTTTATATAGAAAAACTCGACATTACAGAAGAGAAAGTACGTTTGAAAAAGCATTGCGGTTTTTTTCTGGAAACCTTAAACGAAATGGAATCGAGCGGCAAAAAGCTTAATTTTATTGCACAGGAGATGGGAAGGGAAATTAACACTTTAGGGTCAAAAGCAAACGATGCTGAAATACAAATGATTGTTGTACAAATGAAGGATGAGCTCGAAAAAATCAGGGAACAACTCATGAACGTATTATAATGAAAGGAAAACTCATCATATTTTCAGCTCCATCAGGAGCCGGTAAAACAACGCTGGTAAAACATTTACTGGCAGAAGGCTTGCCCTTGGCTTTTTCGGTTTCGGCTTGTACACGTCCACCCAGAGAAAATGAAGTCGATGGCACCGATTATTATTTTATCTCCATTGCAGAGTTCAAGAAAAGGATATCAGAAGAAGCTTTCTTAGAATGGGAGGAAGTGTATACCGATGTTTTTTATGGCACTTTACGTTCCGAGTTAGATCGAATTTGGGCACTAGGGAAACACGTTATTTTTGATGTAGATGTAAAAGGAGGGCTGAATATTAAAAATTTATTCCCGGATCAAGCTTTAGCTGTATTTGTTATGCCTCCATCTATAGAAGCATTGGCAGAAAGAATTAAAAATCGCAATACAGAAACTCAAGAAACCCTTGCCAAACGAATTGCCAAAGCCCAATATGAACTCAGTTTTGCCAATGAATTTGATTGTGTGCTCATAAACGATGACCTTGAAATTGCTAAAATTGAGGCATATTCAGTAGTTGCCGATTTTCTAAATGAAGATTGAACAAAAAATAAAATCGGAGTTTGTGGGTCTATACTTTGGGTCTTTTAACCCCATCCATATTGGACATTTGGCCATTGCCAATTATTTTGTGCAATTTTCTGAAATAAAAAAGGTGTGGTTTGTGGTTTCTCCACAAAATCCATTGAAAGAAAAGAAAAGTCTGTTAAGTGAGCATCATCGCATGGCCTTAGTTAAAGAAGCCATAAGCGACAATCCTTTGTTTAATACCTGTGATATTGAGTTTCATTTGCCTAAGCCGTCTTACACAATACATACCTTAACTTATTTGCAGGAAAAATACCCTAATAAGAAATTCACACTAATTATGGGATCAGATAATTTACAAAACCTCCATAAGTGGAAGAATTTCGAACAAATCTTAACACACTTTAGCATTCATGTTTATCCACGCCCAGAATACGATGGAGGTGAATTCAAAACACATCCCTCTGTGAGTTTCTTGAGTGCTCCTCTTATGGAAATTTCTTCCAGCTTTATCCGTGAATCTATTGCCTTGAAAAAAGACATGAAATACTTTTTGCCGGAAAACGTGAAGAGGTATATTGAAGAAATGCACTTTTATCAATAATTTCAGTTAAACTTATCAATTTCCTTTATCGACCCTATTAATTCTTTAGTATAATTGGTTTGAGGATTTGAAAATAAAGCATCTGCTTCTTCAATTTCTATGACTTTTCCTGACTTCATGACCATAATTCTATCGGCCATGAATTTTACCACTGATAAATCATGTGTAATAAATAGGTAAGTCAACTTAAACTCCCTTTTGAGGTCATTTAGTAAATTCAAAACAGTGGCTTGCACCGAAACATCCAAAGCCGAAACAGACTCATCACAAATTATTAATCTGGGTTCCAAAGCCAGGCTTCTGGCAATGCAAATGCGTTGCCTTTGCCCTCCCGAAAACTCATGTGGATAACGATCGAAATGGGTTCTTTCTAATCCCACTTTTTCCAACAAAAGCATAACCCTTTCTTTGCGATCTTGAGTATTCTTCCCTATTCCATGTACCTTCATGGGTTCCATAATCGCTTTCCCGATACGAATACGAGGATTCAGAGATGAGTATGGATCTTGGAAAATGATTTGAATGTCTTTACGTAAATTTCGCAGTTGAATTGACGAAAGTGATGTTATATCCACTCCTTTATAAAAAACACTTCCTGAATGAATTTGAGTTAAACGAAGCAGTGTTCTTCCAAGTGTAGTTTTTCCGCAACCCGATTCTCCAACTAATCCAAGGGTTTCTCCTTTATAAATATCAAAACTAACCCCATCTACTGCTTTTAAAAAAGCTAAGGGCTTTCCAAGCAAATTCTTCTTAATAGGAATCCATGTTTTTACTTCTTGTACACTGAGGATTTTTTCACCGGAAAATAAGGTCTCCAATCTTTTCTTTCTCTCTTCCATGCTTTGCTCAGTTTTGTCAAGTTTCCAATGAGCCATTTCCGGATTTAAAAAATCAGTTATCACCGGTAGTTTTAAAGGACGGTGGGCAATATCCGGTTTACAGGCCACTAAACCTTGGGTATAAGGGTGACTTGGACGCCGGAATATTTCATTTGCAGAACCCTCTTCTACAATAATCCCTTGATACATAACCGCCACTCGATCACAAACAGAGGCAACTACTGCTAAATCATGGGAAATAAATATCATACTCATTTGGTATTTATTTCTCAGTTCATCTAGCAATTGCATAATTTCTTTCTGTACGGTAACATCCAATGCGGTGGTAGGTTCATCGGCAATCAACAAAAGGGGTTCACATGCAATGGCCATTGCAATCATAACCCTTTGGCGTTGACCTCCGGAGAGTTGGTGTGGATAGCAATGGTAAATTTCTTCCACCCTAGGCAGCTTTACTTCGGTGAAAAGGGCAATACAGCGATCTTTAATTTGTTTCCCTTTTAGTTTTGTATGAATGCGCAGCACTTCCTCTACTTGTTGTCCGCAAGTGTGCACGGGGTTGAGCGAAGTCATGGGTTCCTGAAAAATGATACTGATTTTTCCACCACGAAACATCAACATTTCTTTTTCAGAGAGTTTTGAAAGATCAATTATTTTATTCTCATGATTAAATAGTATTTCTCCGGAGGCAATTCGAGAAATATTTGTTGGCAACAACTGAAGTATTGCAAAAGCGGTTACGCTTTTCCCTGACCCGGATTCACCAACAATACCCATAGTTTCTCCCTTTTTCAATTGAAAAGAGATGGTTTTCACTACAGGTCTCCATTGGTCTTGCTTATAAAAATCAATACTGAGATTTTTTACCTCTAAAAGTTTGTTAATCATGGGTTGAGTTCATAAAAAAAGGACAAGCGAATATATTCAATATCATTTGTCCTTTCTTTTATTTAATTTTCTGATTATTGCTTAGGTTCAGCCGGTACTTTAAACTTATCGCCGGTTTCTTTTACTATTTTACGATAAAAATCGGCACCATAGCCCGGTTGTTTTACTTTTGGATTATAATTAATAGGATCCTTTTCTTTAATATTCCCATCCATGTATTTAGTAAAAAGATATCCATACAATTCTTTCCACACCTTAACCGTACTTTCACCTTGATTAACAGAGAAATCAGTAATATACTCTACTGCCAAAGCCGGATTGGTTTTATATAATTCTGCTGCAGAACCATCAACCGCTTTTGTAAGTATTAGATATTTATCTTCCAACTCCTTTTGTTTCTTTCTAATTTCAGGAATCATGTCACTATAACGAGTATATGCAAAATTAGAAACTTGATTAAAAATCCAAAATGCCGATTTATCAGTAAATTCCATCATACTGCCATTTCCTTCGGCAAAGCTAAAAGGCACGCGGGTAATACCACAATACATGGGAGTGTAAACTGTGCTATAAGTATCATCAACCCCAAACCAGTTAATGCCACCAATGGGATTGGGTAGCCATGAACGAGACTGAGTTACAAAGGAAAACCCGGTTTGTTGAGTTGAAATAGCTCTTTCGTTGAAATAGCTTACACTATCTACTTTCCAAGTCAAGGGCCTCCAGCGGTAACCGCAAGAATAGGCTCCGGCACCTAAGTCTTTATTCATATCCATTGCAGTTCCTTCGAAATGATCGCGCATCATTTCCATTACATCCTGAACCGTAAGTTTTTGATCGGGTTTAATCCATAATGGCATGCGGTTCTTTAAATCATACCCCATGGCATATTGAAGGTATTTTCCCATTCCTTTGTTTACTTTGTTAAATCCAGACCAAACTCTGCCTTCGCAAAAACGTGCGCTTTCGAAATTTACAGGAGCGTAGGTATCCGAGAAGCTGAAGTTTTTGTCATCCCCGCTGAACCATTTCATTTTACGAGCAAAACTAATGACATCAGCTGAATACAAACAATTTTGAGGGTCGTTGAGAGGGAAAGTAGTGATTCGTGCTTGATTTGCATGACCGGATATACATCCATCGGGGATTCGTTGAGCTACCCAAACAGCTCCTTTTTCGTCTTTCCCTTTTCCAATCATTTCGAGTATCCATACTTCATTGGGATCGGAAATGGAAAATGATTCTCCTTCGCTGTAATAACCATATTCTGCAACCAACTCTCCCATTATTTGGATGGCTTCGCGAGCCGTTTTTGATCGTTGCAATGCTAAATAAATTAAAGAACCATAATCAACTAAAGCTGTAGGTTGATGCTGAATTTCTTCTCTTCCTCCAAAAGTAGTTTCACCAATCGCAACTTGAAGCTCATTCATATTTCCGACAACAGAATAAGTATGCTTGGCTTGCTTAATTTTCCCGAGATACTTATGGGTATCCCATTCATAAATATCCATCATGGTTCCTTCGGCATAGTCCGCTGCCGGGCGGAAATATAATTCCCCATAAAGCACGTGAGAATCAGCGGAATACGAAATCATTGTGGAGCCATCTTTAGTTGCCCCTTTGCTTATGATAAAATTGGTGCAAGCCATCACTGGCATTGTGAAAAGGCTAAGAAAAAGTGTTCCAAGCGTTAATTTTCCTTTTTTCATTCTAATTTGATTTTTAGTAAGTATATGTATTTTAAAATCCTAAATTGAAGCCCAAAATTAACGTATTTAACTTCCCGACAAAATAAGATGGGGTATAAATTATTACTTCGGGGCCATTTATATTGCTTTTATTATATTCTAATGAAATAAATAAATCATTTATTACTTCATAGATGGTTTTTAAACTGAAAGTTTCGTTCTGCCATTTTACTTTATCCATGAATGGCAAACCCAAACGGTTAGATCCAAGGGATGTATAGTCAGGCCCATGTTGTGCAAATAAATAGGAGCATTGTACATTTAATCCCCTAATTGGTTTGAAGCTTAATCTAAAAAAGTATTCTTGAGAATTATCTGTAAGGTAATGTCCTAGGTTATATTGATTGGTTTCAAATGTAGTAGTTGGCACTATATGTTTATAAACCAATGGATTGGAAGCAGTATATTCGGCACAAAACATAATGTTTTGAAATGGGAAATTACTGACATTTATACCAAACTTTCCACTTACAAAGTTAGAATGTTCCTTATTATTGAACATGTTGTGAATGTTAATCTCATCAACAAATATACTGGTATAAATATGGGTGTGTTTAATTTGCCGAGAACTGATATTGATAAACATTTGAGAATTTTGTCCCAATAAATTGTTACTTGCTTCATTTAAAGAATGATCCACCGATTTATAAAACAAGAACGGAATTAAATATTCAAGTCTCACTCCCATATCTGAATACACAATTGAATTACCGAAAGAGAAGTTAAAATTCTTAAAAGGGATTATGCTAAACATATTGGCAGCAATATACTTATCATGATACACAGCCCTATAAGCAGTACCATAACTATTGGTATAGGAAAATGACCGATTGCTATCTAATACACCGGATACTAACCATCCATGTATGTAGTTGAATTCTATCCACTTGGCAGGTTTTACTTGCAATCTTATATGGGCAAAAGAGGGAGTATGACCTGAAAATATATTGGCTCCATTATAATTGTCTCCCCACACAAAGTGGTCTTTTAATATTCCAAAGGACCCCCAATTCCAGGAATACAATAATCCGCCTCTCATTTCGCTAAAATCACTTTCTGCACTCGAAACTTTATAGCTTCCCGCTGGCATTTGGTTTAAGTATTCAGGTTGGCTTAAGATTCTGGAAAATGAGTTATCACGTAAGCTCGCATAGGCACTCCAATGCTTACCCGCCGTGGCATGAAATTCTGCACCTACCCACCGGTGTGTAACTTTTCCGGAGTCATTTATAAAATATTGTAACCCTAACAAAGGTTTTAAAGAAAAAGAAAAAAGTTTGTCTTTATAAAAAAAGGATGGTGAATTCAAAGAAAAAAAATAAGAAGAATCCTTTCTAGCAATGTTCCTTTTACTTGGAGGAAGGTTTTCGAGCAAGTCACGGTTATAATCTTGCAAAAAGAAAACCAAGTCTTCTTTTTGACGTTGGTTTAATTTAGAAATGCTATCTCCGACTTGTTTAAGTTTTTCAGAAATGAACTTTCTTGAATAAGGCTTTATTGCAGAATTTATCTTAATTATCTTCTCAGAAGCCAGCTCATCTAAAAAATTGTAAATGCTCTCATAACTAACATGTTGGAGAACTTCTTGAGACTTTAATGATGAAAAAGTAAGTAGAAAAAATACAGTAAGAATGATGTTCTTCATTACTCGTTTTTTTCATTATTTGCTTCTAGCCCTTTTTATCGCAATATTGTAAAAAGCCAAGAAAAAATATCTAATATCGGTAAGTATAGGATTTTTAAAATAGCGAACCAAATACTTTCTCTCGGACTCAATAATTTCTTCAAATGTCTTGGGCATGTCCACATAAAAAGGAGGAACCAATCCCGGTTTGGTCCTGGTTCTTAATTCTTGAATTTCTTGGGGATACAAGCTAAAATAATGTTCACTTAAGGCTCTGACTCCAACAAGCTTTACTTCCCCTCTGAAAAAGTTGATAAATTGAGGCAACTCATCAATCCATAATTTCCTGAAGGTTCTTCCCCATTCGGTAATTCTAAAATCGTTTTTTAGTTTTCCTCCTTCATCTAAGAGATTTTGCTTAAAAACATAATCTTGCAAAAACTCAGAATAGGGATGCATGGTTCGGAACTTAAATATTTTAATAATATTTCCGTTTTTCCCTATTCGTTTAAGGTTAATCAAGGGACCATAGGAGGGATTTAGATCACTTTTTGGCATGGCAACTTTTTCAACAATGAAATAAAACTGATTTTCAATGTTGGTGGTATCAATAATTTCAAATCCACAAAACTTCAATCTTCCTAAAATTTCAGCTTTTGAAACAGCACGATTGGACCCTTTGGTTAAAAAGAAATACACACTTTTTAAATAAGGTAGTTTGGGTAAAACTCTATGGAAAAAAAAGTCAAATGAGTTTATTAAGTCTGCAATAATGAGTGGAAATTTTCTTTTAATGTTCCTTCGCCTAATTTCATTGGTTTCACAAGTCCCGATATAATATCCACCCTTATGCATATTCTCATTTGCTTGAATAAAATACATGTTAAACCTTCTAAAGTCATTAATTTTACGTAGGTTTAAAAACAAGTATTGTGAATTTGGTTCGTAATTTTGGATGTTAAAAATATTAGCACTATTGATTATCAATGAATTAGCCTGTGGTATACTATATAAGGGAACATTTTTTTCAATAAAATCAAAAAGCAAAGGAAGTTTAGCTAAATATCTCGTTTTTAATACATTATGAATCGACATTTCAAAAGGAATGTCAGGGAGCTTAAAAGTTTCCTCGTTTATTTCAACAGGAAGGTAATTTTCTTCCAGTTCAAGATCCGTTTCAAATTTAATTTCTTCTTCCCTTTCGAATTTATATTTCTTATTAATAAAATAAAGACCATAAAACAATAAACTGATAAAAGAAGAAAGGAATATGGTACCAAAAACCACTACCCTAGAGTATGAAAAACGATGAAAAACGTAAATACTTGAGATAATAATAAAAGAAGAATAGAGAAAAGTTTTACCAATGCTATTTACAACTTCAAAAAAATATGCTTTGGGTTTATATTTTTCATTGATTAAGGATACTGCAATCCAAACCACCAAAAATCCTAAAAAAGGTTTTGCGTATATTTCTAAGTAATGAATTCTACCCGTTTTACTGAAAAAGATAACAGATAAAAAAGACAAAGAAACAATCAAAACATCAAATACAAAAAGCAAATATCCGTTTTTTAAACTCTTCTTCATATTAGCATTTTAAATTGAAGTTTCAAATTGCTGCAAAAACCTCAGGTCGTTTTCGAAAAACAATCTTAAATCTTTAATTTGGTACTTTAGCATGGTAATCCTTTCGATTCCCATTCCAAAAGCAAAGCCACTGTATATTGAACTATCAATACCACAGTTTTCTAAAACAGAAGGATCAACCATTCCGCAACCTAATATTTCGACCCATCCGGTATGTTTACAAATATTGCATCCTTTTCCTCCGCAAATATTACATGAAATATCCATTTCAGCAGAAGGTTCAGTGAATGGAAAATACGAAGGACGAAGTCTGATTTTTGTTGCTTCACCAAACATTTCACGGGCAAAGTATAAAAGGGTTTGCTTTAAATCGGCAAAAGAAACTTTTTTGTCAATATACAAACCTTCAACTTGATGAAATATGCAATGTGCTCTGGCAGAAATGGCTTCATTCCGAAATACTTTTCCGGGGGAAATGGTTCTAATAGGTGGAGGGGTTTTCTCCATAATTCTCACTTGAACAGATGAGGTGTGTGTTCTTAAGGCAATATCTGGGTCTTTTTCAATAAAAAAGGTATCCTGCATGTCTCTTGCCGGATGATCTTGAGGAAAATTTAATGCTGAAAAATTATGCCAATCATCCTCAATTTCAGGCCCTTCTGAGATACCAAACCCTATGCCTTGAAAAATCTGAATGATTTGATTTCTTACAATAGAAAGAGGATGGCGTGAACCCGATAACAAGAAATCAGCTGAACGAGTTAAATCGGTGTTCGAGTTTCCGGAAATTTCTATGGAGCTTATCCCGTCTTTAAGAGAATTTAATTTGTTTTGAACTGCATTTTTAAGTTCATTCAAAAGGAAACCCACTTCTTTTTTCTCCGATGGAGGCAAAAGTTTAAATTGATCGAATAAACCGGTTACAATTCCTTTTTTCCCTAAATATTTTATCCGAAGTTCCTCAATACCGTTGAAGTCGTTAGCACTTTCTGCTAATACTGAGTGAATGTACTCTTTTATTATAGAAACCATTAGGAAAATAAAATTATTTAATCAGCTCAACCTTCATCTTGATGTCTTCCATAGGACGGTCATTTTTATCTTTTTTAACGGCCGCAATTTTATCAATAACTTCAAGTCCTTCATAAACTTCACCGAAAACGGTGTAATTATTGTCTAAAGAGGGAGTTCCACCAACAGTCTTATATATATTTCTTTGATCTTGAGTATAGGTCCATCCACTATTCCGTTGAAAATTATCCAGTTCTGCATCGGTTAACTTTTTACCTTGCACTATATAAAACTGAGAACCTGAAGAAGATTTTTGAGGGTTATTATCTCGGGCAGCAGCTAAAGCACCTTTTTTATGGATAAGCTTTGAGTTAAACTCTGCAGGAATTGTATATGTGGGACCTCCATTTCCTAACATAGTCCCGGGTTTTGCATTTTTAGAATCAGGATCTCCTCCTTGAATCATAAACCCTTGAATCACTCTATGAAATAAAGTACCATTTAAATACCCTGAAGTAGCGAGCTTTACAAAGTTATCTCTATGCTTTGGAGTCTCATCATACAATTTTATTTTAATGGTTCCAAAGTTGGTGGTAATTTTTACTTTTTTTGCTCCTTTACTTTGAGCGCTGATTGTGGAATTGCCAAGGAATAATACGGCAATTACCATAAAAAAAACATAAGAAAATTTTTTCATAGCAATTTTTTTATACATTTGTGGTTAATAAATATGGTCAGCAATATTAGCAAAAATTTGCCAAAGCAACAATATTTATCTACGAAAATAATAGTAAAACAGCCATATTTGTCTATAAATGTGTTGATTATAAAAACAATTATAAAATGAAAAAAATATTTATAAAGTCAGTAACTTTACTTTCAGTTTTTTTTGCTTTTACCTTGTTATTTACAAACTGTGCAAAAGAAACAGAATGTAAGGCAGTTATAACTGTCAAGTATTTATATGACACCAATATTGTTATTCCCAACGCTTATGTTAAACTTGAAAAATATGATATTTCAGCGACCGGAATTACTGATATGAGCGGACGTTTCCCTGTGACTTTTAAATCGGAAGCTATTTTAGATATATTTGCTTCCATAGATACCAGCACAACCCACCTCTTCCCACTTCTTACCGGGACCGGGACCATTCGTTTGAAACCTGGTGAAACCGTTGAAAAATCAGTATTTGTAAACTAATCTTTTTTCTTTTCTAAGTAACATTTTCGGCACAGAGGCTCGTAAGCTTCCGTTTCGCCTAGTACAACTAATTTTTTATCATTAGAAAAACGGTGTGAATATTGCGCCAAATCACCACAATTCATACAAATTGCATGTACTTTAGTGGTATATTCTGCTGTTGCTAACAAAGCAGGAATGGGACCAAAAGGTTTTCCTAAGAAATCCATGTCCAACCCGGCAACAATAACTCGTATCCCTCTATTAGCCATGTGATTGCAAACATCAACAATGCCTTCGTCAAAGAATTGCGCTTCATCAATCCCTACCACATCCACATCGGTAATCATTAATAAAATTTGAGAAGCATTTTCAACAGGGGTGGATGAAATGGAGTTCTCGTTATGCGAAACCACATCGTTTTCATCATAGCGGGTATCGATAGCCGGTTTGAAAATTTCTACTTTTTGACGTGCTATTTTTGCTCGGTTCAACCGCCGAATTAATTCTTCGGTTTTTCCTGAAAACATAGAACCGCAAATGACTTCTATCCAGCCCGTCCGGCCTGAATTATTTTTTATACTTTCTAAAAACATATAGGTGAATCACAAATCTTTATATCTTTATCGGTCAAAAAAAATTAACCTAAAAAAGATGTACAAAGATATTGAAATAATTAAAGGAGAGATTAAATATTTGTTGGAGTCATTGCATGATCAATTTGAATCTATTGATTCTCAGGATGATAAAATCATGCAAATTGACGTGGATTTGTTTAAAAATTACGTTGTAAATTTATACGAAGCTACCTTACGTATGAAACGATATAATTTAAAAGAGGAAGTTGCAATTGTAAAACAAGTAAACACTGTACAAGAAAATCCCATAAACGAAGAATCTGTTCCCATTAGATTTAGTATTATTTCAGAAAACCAAGCTGAGATTGAAACTTCAAAGGAAATTGAACCCACTCAAGCAATTCAAAGTCCTGAAGTTAAGATAATTGAACCTATTAACAAGGTAGAAGAACAAGAAGAAATACAGCTTGAAGAACTTATTAAACCATCCCAAGTTGAAATCCCTCAAGTGATTTTTGAAGAAGAAATTCCAATAATAGAGAAAAGTCCTGAGCCACAGCCTCAAATACAAAAGGAGGAAAAGCAGGAACCCATTCAAGAATTGCTTTTGCCCGATATTGAAGCCGAGATTCCTAAACCAAAAGTAAAGAAAACTACGCTCGATTTATTTGCAGAGGAACCTCAAACCTTGGCTGATAAATTTAAAACAGAAAAAAAAGCCTTAAACGAATTGCTTCATACCGAACAAAAAAATGTGGCCGGAAAAATCCCCAAAAAACCTATTAACGATTTAAAACAAGCGATTGGAATCAATGAAAAGTTTAACTTTATCAATGAACTTTTTAAAGGGAGTTTGCAAGATTATAACGTAGCCATAAATGAGTTGAATAATGCCCAGAATTGGGAATTAGCGCAGGAACTGCTGAGTATTCTTTCTCAAAAGTACAATTGGGCAGAAAACCTTGAAGCAAGTAATAAATTTGGGGATCTTATTATTCGAAAATTCTTATAATGCATTCCGTAAACTTCAACTCATTTTGGGTTAAACTGGGGATATTTACTTGTATTTTTTTTGTTCAAGTAGCTGAAGCTCAAGACACTTTGTACGCAAGAAAAATCATAGACACCTTGAGTTCTTCTTCATTTCATGGAAGAGGATATGTAAACAAAGGAGATAGTTTAGCTGCCGATTTTATTGTGAATGAATTTAAAAAGCTGCAGTTAAGGTCATTTTCCAATGGTTATTTCCAGCCTGTATCTTTTGCCATAAATACTTTTCCATCTCATGCTGATGTGGCTATTGATGAAAAGAAATTACATCCGGGGCAGGATTTTATGGTTTCGGCTTTTTCCAATTCGGTTACAGGGGATTTTGAATTGGTATATTTAAAAAAGAAGCACATTAAAAATAAAAACGCCATTCAGAAATTTATCTATTCCAAACCCCAAAATTGCTTCATTGTCATTGATAAAAACAAATTCAAAAAACCATTGCTAGATTTTGTGGAATCTTTCAAACAAACTAATTTTCTTAAGGCCAAAGGATATATCCAAATCAATGACAACCATTTGAATTGGTCTATTTCAAATGGCAGGAAATTAGGTGATTATCCTTATGTAATGGTCAATAGAAATGCTATCCCGAAAAAATCGAAAAAAGCCACTATTTATATTGAAAGTAAATATTTCTATAAATACCCTACTCAAAATGTAATGGCTTACATTCAGGGAGCGGTCCAACCGGATTCTTTTATTGTTTTTACCGCTCATTATGATCATTTGGGACAAATGGGTAGCGAGGTTTTTTTTCCGGGAGCAAATGATAATGCCAGTGGAACGGCTATGTTGTTAAATTTGGCTCAATATTTTAGCAATCCTGAAGAAAAGCCCTATTATTCAATTGCTTTTATTGGGTTTACAGGCGAAGAAGCCGGATTGTTAGGTTCCAAGTTTTATAATGAAAACCCGGTTTTCCCATTAAAATCCATCAAGTTTCTTTTCAACCTCGATATGGTTGGTACTGGAAAACAAGGAATAACAGTGGTTAATGCCACTGCCTTCCCTAATGAATTCAATAGGCTTAAAGCTTTGAATGATACCGTGACCATGTTTCCGGAAATTAAAAAAAGAGAAGAAGCGGCAAATAGTGACCATTATTTCTTTTATAAAAATGGGGTCCCTTGCTTCTTTATATATTCCTTTGGTGGTTCTCCGGCATATCACGATATTTATGATGTAGCGGCAGCCATTGACCTAGGTGGATTTAGTAAACTCACCAAGCTTTTAATAAACTACGTTCATAGTATTCCCCCAACAAATAACCGATAATGTCAATTTTATATCTTGTCCCAACACCCATAGGCAACCTGGATGACATCACATTGAGAGGCATTAAAATATTGACAAATTCTGATTTTATTTTAGCTGAAGATACCCGAAAAACTTCCATTTTAATGAAACATCTTGGGTTATCAAAAAAAGTGTACCCCTATCATAAATTTAATGAACATCAGAAATTAACTCTAATTGTCGAAAAAATTCAAACCGCTTCCATTGTTTCCTTAGTCAGCGATGCTGGAACTCCCGGAATTTCTGATCCGGGTTTTTTATTGGTAAGAGCATGTATTGCTCAGGGTGTTGAAGTAAATTGCCTCCCCGGCCCTACGGCTTTGATTCCGGCATTGGTAAACTCGGGTTTGCCTAGCGATCGTTTTGTATTCGAGGGATTTCTACCTCAAAAAAAAGGAAGAGAAACCCGTTTAAAATTTTTAGCAAATGAAACCAGAACCATAGTGTTGTACGAATCACCTCACAAATTGCTTAAAACATTGGAGCAATTTATTCATTATTTTGGTGGAGAAAGAAAGGCTTGTGTTTCGAGAGAACTGAGTAAGATTTATGAAGAAAACGCACGAATGACCTTAAATGAATTACTGCAACACTTTAAAAATAAAGTTGTTAAAGGAGAAATTGTAATTGTGGTCGATGGTTTCAAAGAATAAATTTTACAATGTGGTGAAGGTAATGTGAATAATGTTAAATTTGCAAACTTTTTAGGGAGAGATGGCCGAGTGGTCGAAGGCGCACGCCTGGAAAGTGTGTAT
>CAZJBB010000051.1:0-16808 GCA_964543995.1 uncultured Bacteroidales bacterium | reverse complement strand
AAGCTATTTCTGAAGTTTGCATAGGTGCTAGACCTCATTTGAATAGGCGCAAAGCTAGCTGCAGAATCAGAGAAATATCGGGGAGTCATACCGCCGAGTAAAAAATTAGGATCAGCATATACTAAGCCTGCATCATCAAACTGAACTTTACTAAATGAAACCAAGGTATTGGTATATTTATTATCAAAAGTACCGGCATTCATCGCTACAGGTTGAGGAACAGCCCCAGGAAATTTATCTCTAAAAACGTGATCTTTAACATTAATAGCAGGTATTGTAGCAATACCAGTACCACTTAAAGTTCCAATTGAATAGGTCCCTGAAAATGCATACACATATAAACCTTTTAGATTAACATAAACTTTTTGACCTAAAGGGTAATCGTTAAAAATACTGTATTTTTCTAATTTAATATCCACTCCACCGGTGGTATCTTGGAATACAATATCCTTATAATAGTTACCTGATTCATCAGTTGCCACAACAACACCACTAATATACCAGTTGCTTGTGATGGTGGTAGAGACAGGAACTTTTGCTTTTAATTCACTTATTGATAACAGCGTATCTCCGGCAGCCATAGAAAAATGTGGTTCATCGAAGGGTGGCTTATCGATTTCTTTTTTACAACTGCTCAAGCCTATGATAGCGAACAGCATAATCAATCCAAAAAATTGTGTTCTGAAAGTTTTCATTTTATTGATGTATTTATTTTTAATTTAAAGTGATTTAACAATTAGATTCTAAAGCCAATATTTAAAAAGTAAGTCCTTCCTAAGCCATAAAACATTTTTGGAGGGAATTGGTTTATATTTTTAGTGTCAAAATTAAAACGCATTTGTTCATAGCCACTGGTAACCAAATTTTTATTATCCAATAGGTTGCTAATGCTGAGGTTGATATTTAGGAATTTATTTTTGATATAAATGTTCTTTCCGAGGGAAACATCTACAGTAAATCCATCTTTAAACTTAGTTTCTCCTAAAATTAAGGGCACTCTTGGATCGTTAGGACTTGCATAAGGCATAGCTGATACGGTGCGTCTTTCAGGATTGAAATCAGCATAATTGTCGCCAAAATAGTTAACGCTACCATTAAAAAACCAATTTTTAGGATGGCGATAACTAATTCCTATCGAACCGGCGGTTTGTGGGCTGCCGCTTATATGAAAGTTTTTTATATAAACCGTTTCAGTTACATCAGGTTGTGCGTGATTGTCATAAGAAATGGTTGCTTGGGGGTCATTGGTGTAGGTGTAATTTCCGATGGCAGCTACAGCGGTAAATGAAACAGTAGCAGAAGCTTTAATTTCGGCACCAAGTTCTATACCTTGATGGGTTTTATTAATTCCAGTCATGGCATAGTTAACAAAAGTACTTAAATCGTCATGATAGAAACTGGTAATTTCATTTAAGCCCCAAAACATGGTTTGATAACCGGTAATACGAGCTTTAACCAAATTGGTACGCAGGATATAACTGGCATCAATGGTCCACACTTGGTTGCTTTGCAAATCAGGCGCAATGGTGTTTCTGGTTCTAGGTGAAACAAAAGAATTATACACTGAAGGGGGTCTAGATGCAGCAAGTGAATTTATAGAAATAAAATTCCTTCCATTGATTTTGTAAGTCATTCCCGCTTTAATTCCACCATTATAAAAACTATATTTAGGAGAATCCCCAAATGAATTTGTCAAATTATATCCGTTCAGCATATTTCCAACCCTCCAAAAAGTGGTTGTGTTTAAATCTAAGGCAGCAAAATAATCAACTTTCCCTGAAGTTACTTGAAGTTGTCCCCAAACAGAACCGGAATTATTGTGAATATTGTAATCGTATCCAAAAACATCACCAACTTTAACAATACGGTTAGGATTATTTACGTCGTTTTGAGCCTGAACAGCATTAAGTCCATTATCACGGTAAGCAAAATTGTCAATATCAACCCAATAATTACCACCCAACAAATCGCTGATGGTTTTAAAATGGTGACCATCATATATTCTATAATCAATTCCTCCGTCGAATTTAACATTACTTGAAAGTTCTTTATTCAATAAAACATTCACCGAAAATTGTTGGGGATCGGTACGGCGATCTTCTACTATATAACTCGATTGCTTCCCTTCTAAGTTCCTCATGTAATTAATCTGATATAACTTATCCCAATTAACTTGAGATGTGTTAGGATCATTTTGCCAAGCATAGGTTGTTTCATTAATTACATTTTGATCCGGGGTATGATTGTTCATATAATATTCCCAGCTCGGTAAATTACGATAATAGTCAGGTCTTGGATCAGCTGAATTGTACCAATTTAAGGCTGTGGTTCCATTATATCCAAAGCTATAGGATATGCTGGATGTCAGTTTAGTTTGTTTGTCAATATCCCAATAATGCGTCAACATGGTCATGGGCTCATGGAAGTTTCGCACCTTAGCATTTCTTACTTCTCCATTTTGGTAGCCCCAGTTAGGGTTGTAGTAGTTGCTTCCGGTTAAATCGTATGCTTCTTGAGTTGAACTTCCTTGTAAACCTCTTTTGGTTGGAGAACCGTATACGGTTAAACTTAAGCTGTGATGACTATTTAGTTTCTTTTCAGCTGCAGCAAAATAAGCCCAAGCATCATAAAAAACGCCTTTAACATAACCATTAGAACCCCCACGATACGATCCACTTACTGTAAATGCCCAATTATTTTTCATTAAACCGGTAGAATAGGTGAGCATGACACGGTTGGTGTAGGTTCTATCAGAAAGAGAGTAGGTAAGTTTAATTTGTTTTCTTTGCATGGAAGCACGGGTAACAATATTTGTAGAACCACCTATTGATCCAAAAGCAAAAGGATTTGCTGTAACGCCATTATAGGCCTCTTTGTTTCTCATTACATCATTTAATCCCCCAAATTCAGACCAATTTGCTCTTCCGTTTTCAGCATCATTAATGTTAATACCATTCATGAAAGTAGTCGAATTTTCTCCGTCATACCCACGAATTTTAAAGTATAAAGCACCTAAAGTATAGCCTGCTACATTGGTGAAAACATCACTTGAAGAATGCAAAAGACCTGAAATGTTTTGATCTTTGACAGCGTCGTCAAAATCGAGGCTGGAAGTGGCTACTTCAGTAATTCCGGTTTTATCTGCATCGTCGGTAGTGCGTTTTATTGATACAGGGTCAATTTTTACATCTTTCCCCGAAACAAATATGACTTGAGAATAATTTTCAAAGCCTTTTTGTTCAATAACTAAATAGGATTTTCCTTGAGGAACATTGAGTAATTCAAAAGTCCCTGATTCATCGGTTTTAGTGACATTTTTGTCTATTTTAACTTCAATACCGGGAATGGGTTTTCCGGTTTCTGCATCTTTAATCACTCCGGAAACCTTGGTTTGTTGAGCAATTAGAAAAGAACAGATGCTAAAGCTCAATAAAAAAGTAAGTAATAATTTTTTCATATATTGGGATTATAATAAATTTAAGTAAAAGAGCGCAAATTTATAATAAAATGCAGTAAGAGAGATTAAATTTGTGTTAAAATGAATTTGCTTTCAGTAATGATTGTACTTTTGTAAACATTAATACCCATAAATATGTGCAACTCATTAAAATTCAGACACTTTGTTTTTTGTTCATGTATGATGATGCTTTTGCTTTTTCAGAAGTTTTCTTTTGGGCAAGCGAAAAAGTTGAAAATCGCTTGTGTTGCGTTCTATAATATGGAGAATTTCTACGACACCATTAAATCGCCTAACACCGATGATTCGGAGTATTTGCCCAATGGTGCTGCAGCTTGGAACACTGAAAAGTACCTAAGTAAGTTAGATCATATTTCAGAAGTCATTTCTCAAATTGGAGATGAGCAAATGAAAGGCGGACCCACCATGATTGGAGTATCGGAAGTTGAAAATCGCCAAGTGTTGGAAGATTTGATTAATACCCCTCGTTTAAAAAATTTAGGTTATGCCATTGCTCATTTCGATTCTCCGGATAGAAGAGGAGTAGATGTTGCTTTATTATATAAAAAAACTTCCTTTGTTGTAGAAAAAGCTTATCCTGTAAAACTAACAATCCCATGGATTAAGGATTTTTATACCCGTGACCAGTTGGTAGTAAAGGGTTTGTTGGATGGTGAACCTTTGACAATTATTGTAACCCATTGGCCTTCTCGAAGAGGTGGCGAAAAACGAAGTGGGCCTTTACGTGCAGCCGCTGCTTTGCTGGCAAAAGGAATTGCCGATTCCATTTGCAATCTCACTCCAAATGCAAAAATCATCATTATGGGCGATTTAAACGATGACCCCACCGATAAAAGCCTTACCAAATACTTAAATGCTAAAAGCAAACCTGAAAATTTGGGGCCTTGCGATTTTTATAACCCCATGAGCAAGTTATTCAGAGACGGAATAGGTTCTTTGGCATATAGAGATGCTTGGAATCTTTTTGATCAGACCATTGTTTCTGCCGGTCTAATTAATAATGTAAATCAGGGTTGGAAATACGCCATTGCTAAGGTTTACAATAAGCCTTATCTGACTCAAAAAAATGGTGCTTTTGCAGGTTATCCGCTAAGAACTTCAGTAGGAGGTGTTTGGCTTGGGGGGTATAGTGATCACTTCCCCGTATATTTGTTTTTGACTAAAGAAATAAAATAAATTTATTCGCGTTTTTATCATACTATTTTAAATAATCATATTTTTGCAAGAATATAAAACCTTATGTCAGTGTCAGATAGCGTAGTCATTATCCCCACCTATAACGAAAAAGAAAATATTGAAAGCATCATCAGGAAGGTGTTTTCTTTAGAGAAAGATTTTAATGTTTTAATCGTGGAAGACAATTCCCCTGATGGCACGGCTCAAATAATTAAATCTTTAATGCTTGAGTTTCCTGACCGTCTTTTCATTGAAGAAAGAAAAGGTAAATTGGGTTTAGGAACTGCGTATATACATGGTTTTAATTGGGCGCTGAAAAAAAACTATGAATATATATTCGAAATGGATGCCGATTTTTCGCATAACCCGGATGATCTATTAAAATTATATGATGCTTGCAAGAATAAAGGAGCTGATTTAGCCATAGGTTCACGATATATTCATGGCGTAAATGTGGTAAATTGGCCTATGGGAAGAGTGTTAATGTCATATTATGCTTCTGCCTATGTACGGTTGGTTACTAGGATGAAAATAAGAGATACTACTGCCGGTTTTAAATGTTATACTCGTAAAGTTTTGGAAGCCATTGATTTGGATAACATTAGATTTACCGGCTATGCTTTTCAGATAGAGATGAAGTTTACTACTTGGAAATTAGGGTACAATATTATAGAGGTTCCTATTATTTTTACGGATAGAACCCAAGGTACATCCAAAATGTCGAGCAATATTTTTTACGAAGCATTTTTTGGTGTCATTACCCTTAGATTAAAAAGCATCTTTAAAAGACCTCAGAGAAGAAAATAACATCCATTAATTCAATCTATTATGAAAAAACGTTTCAATTTGTTTTCGTTAAGTTTAATTGCAATAGTATTTATTGCTTGTGGACCTACCAAAAAAGACATTGTTAAATATAACGATGATATTGTTAAAGAACAAAAAAGTGTAATTAATGCTGAAAAATCACTTTTAAACCTTGCCTCAAAACTTGATACTTTAAATATTGATAAAGAATATGGAAAATTTACTGAAACCATAAATAAAGCAATTGAAAATGTTAAAAATATAAAGGAAGTAGATAAGGATTTATCCCTTAAAGAGGCTGCCATTAAGTTGTTTGAGTCTTATAAAAGTGTAGCTGAAAATGAGTATAAAGAAGTCGTAAGAATCACTAAAATTCCAACGCCCTTATATACAGCTGAGGAGCAAGCTAAAAACAAAAAAGCAACTACCTCGATTGACGAAAAGTTAAATGCAGAATTGAAATCGTTTTTGGAAGTTCAAAAGAAATTGGCTGAAAAGCACAAATTTGAATTCTATAAATAAAGAAAATTAGACTGTCTTAAAAGTGAAAATGGCGTCTTTGTGAGGTTTGAACGACTGATAAAATCTATTGTAATTAATGTAGTTAGATTGCTTTACGGACAGTTGAACCAGTCCATTTTGTTTGAAATGATGAAAAATACAGTTTTTTGGACAGTTTTTAATGCAATACCTTTGCAATAGTTTATTAATATGTCGAAACCCGTTTTACTTTCTAATGCCAATATTATCAATGAAGGAATTAGCTTTTTTGGGAGCATTTTAATTAGAAACGGGCTCATAGATGACATTATTGAGGGCCAACTTCCTGATAGTTTGGATATTGAAGAATTTGAAGTGCATGATTTGGATGGGAAGTATCTGATTCCTGGGGTTATTGACGATCAAGTGCATTTCAGGGAACCCGGGTTGACCCATAAAGGTGATATTTACACGGAAAGCAAGGCTGCAATTGCAGGAGGCATCACCTCCTACATGGAAATGCCGAATACCTTTCCCGGAACCTTAACCCAAGAACTTTTAGAAGAAAAATATCAAATTGCCGCTGAAAAATCCCTTGCCAATTATTCTTTTTATATGGGTGTAAGCAATTTGAACTTGGAAGAAGTGCTGAAAACCAATCCACGAAATGTATGCGGAATTAAAATATTTCTGGGTGCCTCTACAGGTAATATGCTGGTTGATAATGCTTTGGTGCTGGAAGAAATATTTTCGAAAAGCAAAATGCTAATTGCAGTTCATTGTGAAAAGGAAAGCATCATTCAAAGAAATATAGCCTTTTACAAAGAGCAATATGGGGTTGATATTTCCCCTGAATTTCATCCTTTAATAAGAAGTAGAGAAGCTTGCTTTACTTCATCAAAAAAAGCCGTAGAATTGGCGCAAAAACATGGTACACGATTGCATTTATTTCATCTCTCCACCTCCGATGAAATGGGATTATTAGATAATTGCCTTCCTTTGGAGCAAAAGAAAATAACTGCTGAAGTTTGTGTACATCATTTATGGTTCGACGAAAAAGATTACTTGACAAAAGGAAACTTGATAAAATGGAATCCGGCTATTAAAACTTCTGAAGATAGAAAAGCATTGATGGAAGCATTATTGAATAATAAAATAGATGTGATTGCCTCCGATCATGCACCTCATGCCCTTGAAGAAAAATTAAAGCCTTATTTTGAAGCCCCTTCCGGAGGCCCTTTGGTGCAACATACACTCTTGGCAATGCTGGAACTATATAAAAATGGAAAGTTAAGTCTTGAAAAAATAGTAGAAAAAATGTGTCATGCCCCGGCGGTTTGCTTTAAGGTTGAAAAACGAGGATTTATTAGAAAAGGATATAAAGCGGATCTTTGTGTATTGAACTTGCAAGGAGAAACACAAGTGACCAAAGATAGTCTTTTATACAAATGCGCTTGGTCTCCTTTTGAAGGAGTGACATTTCATTCGAAAATTACCCATACCTTTGTCAATGGGAATTTAGTTTATTGCATGGGACAATTCAATGAAGCAATTACAGGAGAAAGGCTCCTTTTTCGGGTATGAAAATTCATAAAATATTGGGTATATTTTTTATATTGGTTTTTGCTAGTGCTTGTAATTCCGGTGAGAATTCGTTATCAAACCCTCCCGAGAATTTAATTCCACGTGATAAAATGATTAATGTTTTGGTCGATATTCACTTGGTAGAAGCTTCTATGACGCAATTTTACGGTGTAACTAACGATCTTAAGTCTAAAGCGAATATATTTTACGCTCTGCTGTTTAAGAAGTATGCTATCAATAAAACCGATTTTATCAATAGCTTAAATTATTATGCTCAGGATTTAAAGTATTTGGATAAGATGTACCAAGAAGTGATTACTCGATTAAGTGTTATTCAAACCCCCGTACGGCAAAGTAAACCTTAAGGCTGCTTTGTGTAAGTGGCATTATAACTTGCACTGTCAGTGTCTATTACGGTGTAATTCAGATTGATTTTGGCGTCGTTTACCAATATTCCATTCCCATATACCTTGGTGGTATTGTTGCAAACCCATTGGGTTGGAATGGTTAATGTGGTGCCGGAAACGGTTGCAAATGGTTTGGTAGTTACCCCCAATAAATTAAAGTTCGAAATGAGTATCTCTGATGAAACAGCCGTGTTTTTAGTAATCGTCACCGAATAGGAAACTTTTGCAGCCGGGGTTTCAACCACAGTCCAATTTCCAACATATTTATCTCTGTCATCGGCATTGGGATCCAATGGGTTGCTGTCTGTTTTACAGGAAGACAATGCCAGTAGTCCGAAAAAAGCTATTTTATATAAAGGTTTCATGTGTTTTTTTATATTAATTGCAACAATTGTGCCTTTCATTCCAATACAAAGTTATAAATTTTAATGGCATGGTTTTTGAAAAATATTGGCAACTTACCTTTAAAAACGAATTTTTATGAAAAAAGTATTTCTTTCCTTATTCATGTTGTTGTTTTTTGTTCAATTGTATTCTCAAGTGGAACCAATTCCTGTGAAATCAGCCATAAAAGAAGTGACTGTTTTTTTAAATGGTGCACAAATAAATCGAACCGCTAATGTCAGTGTTCAAAAGAATGCTTCTACTTTAATGTTTACCGATTTATCGCCCTTTATTGATCCTAACAGTATTCAATTGACAGCAAAGGGAGATTTTACAATAATGTCAGTGAATTTCCAACAAAATTATATAGCTAAGCCCCAAAAGTCGAAAGTAATGACTCAGTTGGAAGATACATTGGAAAGACTCAATAAGGATTTGGAATATCAAAAAAACATGAAAGATGTATGCACTGCAGAGGAATCCATGCTTAACTCAAATAAAGTAGTGGGAGGAAGTAACACAGGACTGAAACTTGTTGATTTGAAAGACAATATTGAGTTTTTTAAAAATAGACTTATCGAAATAAAAACCCGAGCATTAAGTATAAACGAAAAGATCAAAAAGATTTCTGAAAATATTGCTAGAATTAATGAGCAAATTAACACCTATTCTGTTACCAACAAATCATCCGGGGTTATTTTAATCGATGTTTTTGCAAATGAAAATGAATCCGCCGATTTCTTTCTAAGTTATTATGTGAGTAATGCTAGCTGGTCACCCTCTTATGACATCAGGGCAAAAGATGTCAATAGTCCGATTTCCTTGGTGTATAAAGCGAATGTTGCCCAGAGCTGTGGAGAGGAATGGAAAAATGTGAAATTAACTTTGTCAACCGGTAACCCGACTTTAGCAGGAACCAAACCCATCATTGCTCCGTGGTATTTGAATTTTATATATGATAATTATAATTACAAACGGAAAAACGTAAACACAAACAACCGCCCGGCCACACCATCTATGGGAGCATACGAAGGGGTCTCTAAGATTTCTCAAAAAGCCGATATGAATTCTCTTACCATAGCTGATTACACTGAAGTATCAGAAAACCAAACCAATGTGGAGTTTGAAATCAAAGTGCCGTATACGGTTCACTCCGATGGTAGAAGTATTGCCGTGGAAATTCAAAAGAATACGGTTAACGCCGATTATGAGTATTACTGTGCGCCGAAATTGGATAAAGATGCTTTCTTGTTGGCTAAAATTACGGGTTGGGATCAATATAATTTGCTTCCCGGTGAAGCTAATTTATACTTCGAAGGGACTTTCGTAGGTAAATCTTATTTGAATACCAGAGAAACCAGAGATACCTTGGACATATCGCTTGGAAGAGATAAGAGCATCGTAGTTACCCGCACTAAATTGAAAGATTTTAGCAGTACTAAACTGATAGGTGCCAATAAAAAAGAAGTTTTTTCCTGGGGTATTTCGGTTAGAAATCAGAAAAAACAAGCCATTAAAATCGTAATTGAAGACCAATTCCCCATTTCGAAGGATAAAGACATTGAAATAGAAAAATTGGAATTGTCTAAAGGAATGTTAGATGAAGAAAGCGGTAAATTAACTTGGAACCTGAAATTAGAACCATCGGAAGTAAAGAAAGACCTGAAAATTTCTTATTCCGTTAAGTTCCCAAAGGCCCGATTGATTAATTTATAATCTGTTGGATTCGTTTTTCTTGGCTTCTTCCCAAAACACGTCCATTTCTTGTAATGTCATGTCTTTGAGAGATTTGCCTTGAAAGGCAGCTTGTTCTTCCAAAAATTGAAATCTTTTGATGAATTTACGATTGGTTTTTTCTAAGGCATCATCCGGATTCACATTTATAAAGCGGGCAAAGTTTATTAAAGAGAAAAACACATCGCCAAACTCGTCTTCGATTTTATCTATGGATGCATTTTTATCAAATTCATGTTTAAGTTCGTTTACTTCTTCCATTACTTTATCAAGTACTTGGGAGGGATGTTCCCAATCAAATCCGACCCCTCTTACTTTTTCTTGAATGCGATATGCTTTTATCATGGCAGGGAGTGACTTTGGAACCCCACTAAGCACCGACTTGTTTCCGGTTTTAAGTTTAATATGTTCCCAGTTTGCTTTTACTCCTTCAGCATCTGTAACAGTAACATCACCAAACACATGAGGATGCCTTTGAACAAGCTTTTCATTGATGCTGTCAATCACATCGGTAATGTCGAAATGCTTTGTTTCTGACGCAATTTTTGCGTAAAAAACCAAATGCAGCATCAAATCGCCCAATTCTTTTTTAATTTCGGGGTAATCCTTCTCCAAAATAGCATCCGATAATTCGTAGGTCTCCTCAATAGTTAAATGTCTGATACTCTCGATGGTTTGTTCCTGATCCCATGGACATTTTTCTCGGAGTTCATCCATAATATCCAGCAAGCGACTAAAAGACTGTAAGGCTTTTTCTTTCATGTTTTTTTTTCAAAAGTAAGGTTTTTGAAACGAAGTTTGTTAAAACTTTTTTTAGGAGAATTAATTTGCAGCTCATATTTCCTAAGAGGATGGTTGTGTTTAATATAACATAACGATCAATAATTGAATAAGTTAAAATACAATTATTAAAAAAAGCTATTGGTTAATGTTTAATTTAGAAAGATTATAAATTAAATATTCTGTTTGTTATATGATTAAATAAATATAGTTTTGTTATTTAAATAACAATAGAAGATTTTCACCCTAATATTAAAATATATTCGATGTATAAAGCATTTATAAGAATTGAATTGTTAACTTTTATCTTAGAAAAACTAATCGTTCAAATGTATTGCAAATTAATAATTTTCAAATAATATCGAATGTATAAAGTTGTGGAATCCAAAGTATTACCGTTGAGTTTACTATGTATTAATTTAATAAAATACAATTATAAACTTAATTTATCTAAGAGTTTCTCTAAACAAAACTAATCAGTAACCTTTAAGAACATGAAAAACAAATCTTCTCAATTAAAAAAAATTGCCGCATTTGTCGTCTTAGTATTTTTACTAAGCAGTGCGGTTGGGCAAAACAATGCTTTGAGCTTTGATGGAACAAGTGATTATGTTACAACAAGCAATGCGCCTTCATTAACTACCAATTTTAGTGTTTGCGCATGGATTAAACCCAATGTAATTACAGGAATCCATGCCATTTGTGGCATCAATAACTATTGGTCGTTCACTATGAATACCAATAAGTTACGTTTTACAGCATATGGTGCTTATGACTATGATGGAACCGCAATTGCTTTCCCTACTGCAAATGTTGCTTACCATGTGGCATTTATTAAAACTGGAAATTCTCTTAGCTTTTATGTAAATGGAAATCTTTTAGAAACTGTAACCGTAGCGAATCCATCAGCAGGAAGTAGTATCATTATTGGATCAAATAAGTATTCCGAATATTTTAATGGAGCCATCGATGAACTTAGCTTTTGGAATACAAATATTTCAACTGCTACTTTAACTGCTGCGAAAAATGGAATATTGACTGGAACAGAAACCGGTTTGGTGGCATATTATAAATTCAACCAAGGAATGGCCAATGGAACCAATACCGCGATTACTACTTTAACTGACACCAAAGCTGCATATAATGGCTCACTCAATACCTTTGCTTTAACCGGAACCACAAGTAATTGGGTTTATGGATTAGGACCAGGAGATATTAATGTAAGAGGGAATGGAGTTTCAATTCTTGATGGTACCAATGCTCCAACAACACGCAACAATACTGATTTTAATGCAGCATCAGCAACTACAAGTGTTACTCAAACATACACAATACAAAATCTTGGAAGCGGAAATATTGATATTGCCGCTGGTGGAATAAGCCTTAATGGAGCAAATGCATCTGATTTTAGTGTTGGAGGGATTACATTGCCGCTAAGCTTGACAAGTGGAGCATCAACTACCTTTACTGTAACATATACCCCTAATACTACTTTTGCAACACCAAGTTCAGCAAGCGTTCATATTGCTAGTAATGATTTTGATGAAGCGGATTATGACTTTGTTATTACAGGAGAAGTTACAACCCCCGGTTTAAATTTTGATGGGACTAATGATTATGTGGGATTTTATAATCCAATAATTGGTAGTGGTAATTTTACTTTGGAAGCCTGGATTAAAACCCCTCCAACTACGGTTAGAAGATCAATTATTTCAATGGGAAAAGATGTAAGTGGGCAAGGATTGTACCTTTATGTGGGAACCACAGGGAAGCTGCAAGCAGACTTAAGTTATATCTCTGGGCCTATTAGTAATTCGGTGGTTGCGGATGATGCCTGGCATCACGTTGCAGTTACCAACACAGGGGGTGTTTTTCAATTATACATCGATGGTGTAGCGGATGGAAATCCATTAACAATGTCGGCTGTGAATATTACAAATTCCACTTCATACTGTTCATATATTGGGGTATCATATCCAGCGTCCGGGATATTAACTTATTATTACAGTGGCACAATGGACGAAATTCGAATTTGGAGCAATGCAAGAACCCAATCTCAATTGTATAATAATATGCATGTTCCTATTGATCCTAATTCAGCTGGTTTGGTTAGATATTATGGTTTTAATCAACCAATACCTAATGGAACCAATACGGGATTAACTTCTGCGATTGATTATACTGTAAATCAAAGTTCAGCAGGCCTATTTAATTTTGACTTAACAGGGAGTACTTCAAACTGGGTAAATGGTATATGGATGAATACAAAAGACCCCAATGCTGTTATTCCACAGCAAAAAGGAGCTTTAATTGTTGACGGAATTTTAGATAATGTGTCCATCGGAGAACCCTCACTTATTGACAATTCTTCTTTCACTATGGAGGTTTGGTGTAAGGTAGATGCAGGTACTAAGAATTATTTATTTTCGGGAGGGAAAGCAACTGCCAACTACGGAATTATGGCAGGTTATTCAGAGGACGGAAGATTTAATTTTAGCTTAAGCGGTGATGAATATTATTCTGCTGAAAATGAACGAAATAAGGATTTTGGGAAGTGGAATCATTGGGCTTGTGTATGGACAAAAACCGGGGATCATGCCGGGACAAGGACAATTTACAAAAATGGACAGCTTCTTTATGGTCCTTCGACGGTTTCTACATTAAATATTTCTGCAGCAACAAGCAGTTCTGTTTATCCATTGAAGATAAGTGGTTTCAACGGAACCGATGATTATGCTTTTGATGGGGCCATTACAGAGTTTCGACTTTGGACAGACGCTTTACCTGCCGATACTATTAAAAGGTATTATCAGAGTGAAGTTCAAAAAGAGGGCCATGGTTATTGGAAAACATCCAACAATAAGTTGCTGCGTTATTACCAAACCATTTTTAATGATAAGAATTATTCTTTTGCTTTAAAAGATGAGACCGGTAATTATGATTGTACTATTGCAAATTTTGCCGGACAAGCTTTCGTGAGTGCT
The DNA here is from genome assembly GCA_964543995.1 of uncultured Bacteroidales bacterium. Classification (GTDB taxonomy): domain Bacteria; phylum Bacteroidota; class Bacteroidia; order Bacteroidales; family CAIXTV01; genus CAIXTV01. The sequence continues at coordinate 2,994 of CAZJBB010000051.1, read as the reverse complement.
ACTGAAGACAGACCCGTTGCTCCTCCCATACCTTATGGAACCACTCTGGTAAATAATTGCCAGAATCTCAAATTAAGCTGGAGAGGAGATCCAGATTCTCCATTTTATCAAATATATAATAATAATGTGTATGTTACTTCCACTTCCGATACTTCTTATGTAAGTCCATCCATTCCCGGAACTACTTATAATTATAGCGTAAAATCAGCTCGAGCATACACAGGAACAGACTCTACTGAAGCTTCAAATTATAGTCTTACTGTCAGTGGTGGTTTACCGGTTATTTTAGCTGCTCCTGTGAATTTAGTAAGCGATCAGACCGTTTGTGATGGAAAAGTAACCCTTACATGGACCATTTCAGGTACGCCCCCTTCTTATTTGGAGTTACAGCGCAGTAATTCTCTAAGTTTCAGCACTTTTACCAGAGTGGATACAACCATAAATGGCACTACTACCCTTTATAATGACATTCCGCCTTCGGATGGAGTTTGGTATTATAGAATGAGAAGCAAGAATAGTTGCAATGCTTGGGGTAATTTTGGACTCACCGTGTCCGGAACCCACTATACTTATCCGGCAGCTCCTACCAATTTAACGGCAAACATTGTAGATAATAAAATAAATTTAAGTTGGACAGATAATGCTGTTAATGAAACGGTATATGTTATTCAAAGAAAAGCGGCCAATGAGTCCTTTCAAACCTTAGCAAATGATTATCCTGCCAATTCAACTTCCTATATTGATGCCGAATTTATTCAATGTAAAGATTATGTATATCAGGTTTCAGCTTCCAGTACATGCGGTTTAACAACTTCTAATATAACCGGCACTGTGAATTTAACCCCAAATTTATCGAATGTTATTACTTCTTTTACGGCAACAAAAGGTGAGTTTTCTGATAAAGTTGTTTTACAATGGACGGCAAATGATAACGGAAACCCGACCTTATATGATTCCTATGAAATTCGAAGAAGTACGGAGGGAGATACAACCTTTAGCAATTCTGTGTTAATTGGAACTGTAACCAAAGGGAATACCAGTTTGGAAATAACTTCAAGTACCTCAGGATTTACCAATAGGACCGTAATGCGCTATTGGATTCGTGCCGTCACCACGTGTGGAGGAAATCCTTTATATTCAAACATGAAAAATGATCTGGGTTTTAGTAATCCTACTGCAAGTATAAATGGAAAAATCACCTATTTTGGTTCTAGTCAGGCTGTTCCTAACGTAATCCTTCGTACATCGGGGAGTACTTTTGATAAATCAACATATTGTGCATCATATAATGGAACCACAAGCTATACAAGAGTCCCACGAAGTATTCAAGATGACTTTACCATAGAATATTGGGTTAAAACTTCCCAAACATCCCCTACTGGGACCTATTGGTATTCAGGTAAAGGGATCATTGATGCTTCAGATGCTGCAACCAATACGAATGATTATGGAACTTCATTGCTCAATGGCAAACTTGCCTTTGGCGTTGGAAATCCTTCGGTGACTATTTCTTCAAATACAAGCATTAATAATGGTATATGGCATCATGTTGCTGTAACTCGTAAAAAATCAACAGGAACCATAAAAATATACATAGATGGTACTCTTGAAAAATCGGGTACTGCCAACACCAACTCATTAAATGCGGTAAGCTATATTCAACTTGGATCTCTCGCCAATAACACCAATTTCTTTAATGGTAAACTTGATGAAGTCCGTTTTTGGGATATTGAAAAAGACAGTATAAGCATCAAAAACGATTACAATCGTATGTTGAGTGGGAAAGAAACAGATTTAGTAGCCTATTATCGTTTAGATGATAATTGTATTTCAATGATATTCGACTGTAGTCAATCCGCAATTGGCGAATTCCATAAAAACCACAGTAGTTGGAATGTTGCTGCTTCCCTAACAACGGATGTTCCTACTATTTCTCAGTTAAATTTTTCAGGTTTGTCTGATTTAAGTGGTAATTACTCTATTGACAAACTTCCTATTCAAGGGAGTTCAGAAAATATAACCGTAACACCGGTGTATCTTACGCATCAGTTTAATCCTCAAAATCAATTCCTTTCTATTAATAGCACAAATACATTGAACAACATTAACTTTCAAGATTCTTCTGTCTTTCTGTTTACAGGAAAAGTTGTGTATGGTACCAGTGATAGCAATAATACTGCATGTGGTGTAGAAGGAATTCAATTTTCGCTGGATGGTCTAGTTCAAATTTCAAACAATACCCCCATAGTATCTTCAAGTGATGGATCATTTTCTTTAAAAGTACCCCTAGGACAACATACCATTACCGCTTCAAAAATGGGTCATACTTTTGTAAACGTTTGTTCCCGCAATTTCGATGCTGCGCTATCAGGCTATAGGTTTTATGACAATACCTTGATTACGGTAATTGGGTCAGTGGTAGGGGGAGAAGTTGAAGGCAGTAAAAAACTTGGGTTCGGGAAATGTGTGAATAATATTGGAAGAGCAAAGATTCATTTTCAATCAGTCAGTTGCGACTCTTATACTAAAGATGTATATACCAATCCAATAACAGGTGAATATACGGTAAACTTACCACCCATGGAATTTCAATTTGGTGGTCCTTCAAACAATCCTAAAGGAGTGGTCGTTGAATCGAATTATGATGTGGATTTTAGTAATCTTACTTCTTCAAATCTTAATTTGTCCAATTATCTTATTCTCAATACTACATATGATACTGTATTTACTGCAAGTCATCAAGTTCATCATGTTGATTCTGTAAAGTATCATTTGATAAGAAATTTTGTTTATAATGCTGCCCCTCAGATTTCTGTAACATACAAATCAGATAGCCTTTATCATTATAAAACCTCAAATGATGTAGATACTACATATACTTTGAATAATTTGCCTTTACCTGCTTTTAGTCAAAATTTTGCTTATGCTTTGAAAGTTAAAGCCTATGAAACCTATATCAATAAGGATAATACACCTAATGTCAGCTCAGTAGTT
>CAZJBB010000050.1:0-16904 GCA_964543995.1 uncultured Bacteroidales bacterium | reverse complement strand
CTATCAAAAACATAAACGGGTCCGGTTTCTCCGGATATAATTACGGTAAAATCTTGTTGGTGAAGATTTTCGTATTCTGTCATCACCTGACGACAAGCACCACAAGGAGAGATTGGATTTTCTATTACAAAGGCATCGGTATGTGCTGTAATGGCAATAGCTTTAATTTTTACTCCGGGGAATTGTGAAGAAGCGGCAAATAAAGCCACTCTTTCGGCACATAAACCCAAGGGGTAGGCCGCATTTTCCTGATTACTTCCACACACAACTTCTTCGTTTTCAAGTAAAACAGCAGCTCCCACATGAAATTTTGAATACGGAGCATAGGAAGAAGAAATAATTTCTTTGGCTTTCATCAGCAGCTGAAGCCATGTTTCATTAAGTTCGGAAGCTTGTTCGAATTGAGTATATTGAATAGAATATTGATGCTTTTTCATAGGTCGAATAAATAATTACACAAATTTACCTTTAATTCTATATATTTTACATTAATTGGATGGGTATTTCTCTTTTGGCTGAAAATTTAGCGTTTTATCAGGGGCAGCATAAATAAGAAAAGCCGTAAAAAAAGCAAAAAAGCTTATGCCTGCTTGGGTTTCCAGCAAGTCGTCGGTGAGCATGGAAAGAATACAAATGATAAAAAACATGAGAAATAAATACTGATTGAATTTCTTATTAATATAAGCCGGATAGATCAATGTGAATATAAACAATGCAAATCCAATCACTCCGAAGGTGACAAAAATGGTAAGGAATTGATTATGAGCCCTCAATTGAAGTTCAGGCAATAGGCTTGAATTTGTTTCTTTATAATACCGATCAAAAGCCCCTTGAACGTCCCCTGTTCCGGTACCATAAAGCCAATATTTTTTAATGAGTTGAAGGGCCACTTTGGCATACTCATAGCGTTGCATCATCGAGCTTCCATTAGCATTCCCGGTATTCTTATATTTCTGGTAGCCCCAGATGAATTCTTCAATCAAGCTATGAATACCCGGATGCTTTAACTGGTTTTCCGTGGCAAAACCATGCTCTATGCCTGCTATTTCTTCTTGAGTAAGCGCAGAAACCCCTATAGCATCTTTTCGATAGGACTTAGAAGTTAAAAAGCGTATAAGGGTAAAGCGTATTTCTTGTCCACTTTTATCCTTTCCCATAAAAGGAATGCTGCTTCTTTTTTCCCAGGAAGTTTTGAGTTCTTCATTTGAAATATAAATCCCAACATACTTTCCGTTTTCTACGGGAAAATTTAGGGTGTCGAATGTATAGGCATTTCCATTGGCAGTTTTAGAATCAAGATGCTGAATATCTATCACTTCCGGAGTGGTGTAATGCGTATAAATTTTCTGAAGCACAACATATCCAAGGGTTGGAATTACCGCAGCCATCATCAAATAAAAGAGTTTTAACTTCTTGCTTTTCGTACGAATACCAAAGTAAACCAAGCTTGCAAGCACACAAAAACCTAAACATATTAAACCGGTGGATGACCTTAAGAGGAGTAAATAAAAAACGAACCAAAGGATGGCCATTCCAAAAATTATTTTTTGAATGCTAGAAATAGATTTTTCAAAAACGATAAAATAGAATAAAATAAAAACAGAAAAACACACATTCACTCCGAAGCGAATATGAGAAACAAACGTAATGTGTCTTGTGTCTGTAATTCCCTGAAAATAATACAGATAAGAACTAATAAGGGTGCCCACAAAAATGGCCGAAACATACAAGACCAAAAATGTATTGAATTGCTTTACCGATAACTTTGGGTAAGAAACAAAAAGAATTATGAGTAAGAGGGGGATTTTTATTCGGATATCGTTCCAAGCATAAGCACTGTTGGTAGAATACAATACCCCTATTAAATGCATTAGCAATACCAGTAAAAACAAAAGAGATTCTTTCCTTTGCCAGATATTCTTGAATTTGGTACTAAAGTCTCTTTCAAGGAACCAAATTGCCATGAGTGATAGACAAGAAATGCTGGTGGTAAATTTGCTTAAAGGAATAGAGATGATTAAAAGAGCAATGAAAAACAAATACAATTTTCGGTAAGGAATCTTATCTAAGCGAGTGATGATTAATCTTTGGACAGTTCCCATTAAAATCTACTGTTTGGCTTTATCACTTTTATAGGTACCATTTAAAATGGATGTATAGTACCCCGGTCGATTAAGGACATCTATGGCTCTTACAATTTCAGGATCGTCCTTTAAAGAGCTTACGATCTTTCCTTTTTGATAATAATATCTGCCTACAATTTCATCCTTAAGCATGAAGGAGATTTCCTTTTTAAATTTCTGTAAGTCAGCATTTTTATCATGCTTTAACTTTGTTTTTAAATTATGATATTCGGCAGCAATGGCGTCGAAATATTTCTCTTTTTCAGCCACTTCTTTTAACTTTTCCAAGTTTTTCTCCGTATTGGTGGTGTAGTCGTAATCTTTGCTTTTGATAAAGTTTTCAAACTTATTCCAAATTTCATCGGTAATTTCAAAGGCATCGGCAGCCGGAATACTTTTGTTTTCTTTGCAAAATTGAGTGGCAAAGTCAAACACTAAAAACTTGCTAATCAAACTATAAGTGAGATTACTATAGCTAATTACCTCCGTAGCTACATCAGGTTCTATTCCGCCGCCATCATAAACCACTCTTCCATTTTTAGTTTTAAAAGCTCTTTTTAATGAATCCGGAACATTATGGGCATCTCCATCGGCGTTTTTATGGGAATAATCAATTTCCTGAATACAACGTCCACTGGGGATATAGTATTTAGAAACGGTTACTTTCATTTGAGAGTTATAACTTAAAGGAATGATGTTTTGAACCAAACCTTTACCATAAGAACGTTGGCCAATAACCACGCCCCTGTCCAAATCTTGAATGGCACCGGTTACAATCTCCGAAGCCGAAGCACTCCCTTTATCAATTAACACAACCAATGGGATGTTGGGATCTAAACTCTCGAACATGGTTTTATGTTGGAAGCTTTTTTCTTTAAACTTGCTTTTGGTGCTTACAACCAATTGGTCCTTTCCGGTGAAAATATTGACAATATTAACGGCTTCCTGCAACAATCCGCCACCATTTCCTCTTAAATCCAAAATAAGTCCTTTCAGCGAAGCGTTTTTTTCCTTGCACTTTACAAAAGCATCCCTAACTTCTTTCCCTGCATTTTCGGTAAAACTGTTTAATTTTATGTAGCCAATGGTATTATTATTTAACAAGCCTGAATATGGAATGCTTTCTAATTTTACATTTTCGCGGGTGAGACTTTTCTCTACTGGCTTGGTATCGCCGGTTCTAAGGATGAGTACGCTTAATGTAGTTCCCGGTTGGCCTCTGAGTGCAGAGCTAATATCTTCCACAGATTTCCCCTTAGTTGATTTTCCATTGACTTCCAGCAACTTATCTCCTGCCTTCAGACCGGCTTTGTCCGCCGGAAAACCTTCATAGGGTTCCGAAATAATAATATCGTCTTCTCTTTTTTGAATCATGGCACCAACCCCACCGTATTGGCCGGTAGTAAGCAATTTGAAATCTTCTATTTTTGATTCGGGAATGTAAACCGTATAAGGATCGAGAGATTCCAACATGGCATCAATACCCTTCTTCATGAGATCTCCCGGATTAATTTCATCTACATAATTGAAATTCAACTCTTTGAATAAAGTTGCAAAAACATCAAGGTTCTTTGAAATCTCAAAATCGTTGTCAGTAAAACTAAAGAATAAACCTAAGGCAAAGAAGGATATTGCAACGATTCCTACTTTAAACCCAGTTGAGATTTTTTTTATTGTGTACATGTACTGAAAATTAATAATTAATAATTAAGGCACCGGATCATAGCCACTTCCACCCCAGGGATTGCAAGATAAAATTCTTTTTAATGCCAACCAACCGCCTTTAAAGGGTCCGTGTTTTTTTAAGGCTTGAATTCCATAATCCGAACATGTGGGAGAATACCGACAAGCCGGCATTAAATAAGGTGAAATTGCACCCTGATAAAACCGAATAATAAGAATGAAGAATTTGCTTATAATTTTATTCAAATCAATGAGTTTTAATCATGTTTTTCCACTTGGAGTTCTTTTGAAGCTTCTTTTGGCTTTAGTTCTTGTATCTTACGTAAACGCTGTAAAGTTAAAATTATTTTCCCTTCTATCTTTTTGTAAGGTAAAATTTCTTGTTCAGTATAATTGATCATCAAAGCCATCTGAAGAGATTCTTTCTTTAAAACATCATAAAGAATGGATTTGTTTTTTCGGTAAGCTTCTCTGATCATTCTCTTTATGTAGTTGCGTTTTACAGCTTTGGGATGATATTTTTTCGAAACCACAATCAACACCTGTGCAGGAAATGGTGCTGCTATAGACTCCATAACAAATGCGACTTTAAAGGGATAAATAAAAAATTTATCTACCTCGTGTTTAAAAAGAAGTTTTATGGTTTTTTGCCTGCAAAGCCTTTCCTCTTTTTGGAAAGTAAACATCATGAGGCTATTTCTTTTTGTAGTTTTTCTCTAAATACTGATCTATTGCAACACTCATAGCCGGAGCTGTTTTGGTAGGAGCTCCAATATTTAATGTTAAGCCGTACTCTTTTAAGGCTTTGGCAGTAGTGGCACCAAAGGCAGCAATAATGGTTTCTCCTTGAACAAAATCCTTATAATTGTCAAAAATCGAACGCACACCTGCAGGACTAAATAAAACCAGCATTTGGTATTTGCTTAAATCAATTTGTTTTAAATCAGCCGAAGTGGTTTTGTAAATAACGGCACGGGTGCATTGAATTTTATTCTTCTCAAGAAGCTTATTAAGATCCTGCTTCTGTAAGTCCGAACAAGGAAGAATGATTTTATCGCTTTTATGCTTTTTAATAACATCAATCAAATCCTGGTTGGTTTGCTTTCCGAAAAAGATCTTTCTTTTTCTGTATTGAATATATTTTTGAAGGTAGAGAGCGATGGCTTCCGAAATACAAAAATATTTCATGGTATCCGGAACTTCAAAGCGCATTTCTTTACAAATACGGAAATAATGGTCAACCGCATTTCGACTGGTAAAAATTACCGCATCAAATTCGCTTAAATTAATTCTATCTTTTCTAAACTCAGTTGATTTTACTTCTTCTATGCTGAAAAACTTAAAATACTCGACACTAAAGTTATACTTTTTCGCAATTTCAAAATAGGGTGATTTTTCTAAATCAACGGGTTGTGGTTGAGAAACAAGAATATTTTTTATTTTCAAAGCTTTATATTTTAGCAGTTATTTACTCAAAACATTGGTTGATAAAATATTTTACCACAATCATCAAAGGCAGAATTTCGACGGCGCAAAAGTACAAAAATATTTTGAAAATATTAGCGTAGGGTAACCATATAATTATCCCTTTAAATAATTTTACTGCATAATACAACATAAGCACCCCCCAAATCATGACAGCCAAACCATCAGTGTATAAATAACTTAATATAAAAACCAGGGGTAAAATAACCATTCCAATACTTATATCAATCAAAAATCCATTTAAACGATAATCTCTACTGGGTTTAGTTGACTTGAATATATAGGACAGAACAAGATTCATTGCATTCTTAGCAACACTGATAACCACCACCAAAGTAAAAACACTCAACAATAAGAACCAGTTCGCCGGTAAATTCAGCATTTGAGTTCCTGCAATAAGGCGATTTTGTATAGAAATGAAAATCAATAAAGTAACTGAAATCAAGAACATTGCATAAAGTGATATGGATATTCTGTTTTCAAGAATGTTTCCCTCTCTTTCCATTTGGTTGTAGACCCTTGCAACAAAAACGGCTTTCAACACCATATTTATTTTCAGAAAAGACTGGTAGCGCAGTCTCGAAAATATCAACAAACCCAAAACAAGCAAAGCAAACATCCAATTGGAGTAATATTGAGGTTTTGGAGCAGGAGTACCATAGCTTTTTTTCTCGGATGTATTAAGAAAAAGGGAAGGAACATATTGAGATTCAATGTTTTTATACCTTAGTGAATCATGAAATAAGGATTTAGGCACCATTACCTTTGTTTTTACCGAATCCGGCAATTTGAAAGGTATAGGTACAGTGTTTTCTAACTGAACTTCAACAGTTGAAAAATGAGCAGTATCCGGATTATTTTGTGTGTAATTCATTTGGATTATCCGTCTGCAAAATTATTAAAAACGATGGAATAAACATTTTTGCATATTGATTGTTTTGATTATATACATAGAAAACTAAACACAACATGAAAACCATTATTTTAATTCTCATAACCATGACTGCTACAACACTTGCATTTCCCCAAGAAAACAAAACCCTGTATGATTTTACGGCAAAAACCATTGACGGACAAGACTTTAACTTTAATCAACTGAAAGGGAAAAAAGTTTTAATAGTGAATACGGCTTCAAAATGCGGTTATACCCCTCAATATAAGCAATTAGAGGAATTATTTGCAAAATATAAAAACGGAAATTTTGTAATCATTGGCTTTCCGGCCAATAACTTTTTATGGCAAGAACCGGGTACCAATGGTGAAATTAAAGAGTTTTGCCAAAAAAATTATGGAGTAAGCTTCCAAATGATGGAAAAAATATCGGTTAAGGGCAAAGATATGCACCCCATTTACCAATGGCTTACCAAAAAGTCATTGAATGGTAAAATGGATGCTCCTGTAAAATGGAATTTTCAGAAATTTATGATAGACGAAAAAGGACAAGTGGTTGATGTGGTTTATTCTGCCGAAAGTCCGCTCTCCGAAAAAATTGTAAAATGGATAGAAGGGAAATAAGACCTACTTTTCAGTTAGCCGTTTTATGCTATTTCTTATCGACTTTTCTATTACGTCATTAGAAATTTCCATCCCTTTAGCATTTAGAATTTTAGGCGATTTATTCACTTCATTCATCACGGCTAAGAATATATCTTCAGGCGTAGTACTTTGGTTTGCAAGACTATTAATTATATCCATTTCATCCAATACATTGACAGACAATATATTAACAAGCTCATAACACGAGCTTTTACCAGGGTTTGTTTCAATTTCTATCGAAATTTCTCTGGTTCTATTTTGTCCGCCGAAAAGTTCGTTTGCATTGATTTTTTCGGAATGGATAATGAAACCGTTCATTTTAAATAAGGCTGTATAATCTTTATCCGCATCCAAATAAAGAGAAAATTCACCTTTTTCATTAGTAAGACCTGAAAACACCGGCGCATGTAAAGAATTTTCAAAAATCTCCAGAGTGGTCGTTAAGCCTTTTTGGTCATTTTTATTGCGCACTTTTCCAAGCAAATTGACTTTTTGGTGAAATTTCGTAATCGGTGTGTGAAATGGATCGAATTCAAACTCAAAAATATCTTGTGCACCATATCGTCCATAGTTATCAGAAGAAAAATACGCATTACGACCCTCTGCCGTCAAACTAAAGTACAACTCATCGTCAGCTGTATTAATAGGGTAACCTAAGTTTTCGGGAACCGACCAAGCTCCATTTTCGAAACTGCTGCGAAAAATATCAAATCCCCCCATTCCCTGATGGCCATTAGAACTAAAAAACAGGGTTTTACCGTCGGAATGCAAATACACCGATTCTTCATCTTCGGGTGTATTAATTAGCTTCCCTAAATTCTCAGCCTTTCCCCATGTTCCACTGGAGTCCAAATGGGTACAATAAATATCCGACTTCCCAAAGCCACCATCGCGATCACTGATAAAATACATAGTTTTACCATCCGGGGATAAAGAAACTGAGCCTTCATGATGATGCGAATTTATGTTTTTGGACAATCTTTGCGGTTCGGTCCAATTTCCGTTTACATAATCACTTTGGTAAACATCTCCGCCATGCATATCTCTGTATATAAAGACTTTAGATCCATTTTGCTTGATTCCGGCAATGGCGTCGTTTTTCTCAGTGTTTACATTTTTTAAATTCACAGCGGTTGACCACTTCCCTTCTATTTTGTTGGAAATATAAGCATCTTCAAAATACATTAAATCGTATGGGTCTTTCTTGTTTCCGGTAGTGGCATCGTTCCGAGCTGTAAAAAACAAAGTGTTCCCATCTTCCGAAACTTGAGGATTATACTCAGCAAATGAAGTATTTACATTCAATCCCAAATTTTTCAATTCACCAACATAAGGTTTCGCCATCATTTTTTTTGCGAACTCACATTCATCAATTCTTTTCAATGCCAATAGTTGTAATTCTTGGTTCTTTTTATTAAAAGATTTATTTGAAAATGCTTTAAAGAAATACATTGCACTATCCAGGTTAAGTTTGTATTGATAAGCCCTACCAAGGAGCAACTCTATTTCGAAGGAAACATTGCAATCTTGTCGATATGCCTTCAACAAAAAGGGTAAAGCATTGGTTTTTTCTTCAGAAAAAAGATAAGCCTTTCCCAATTTGAAATTTAATACTGTATTGTCCGAATCGTTTTGTAATGCCCTTACATACAAATCAATAGCTAAATAATACAGTCCCATTTTATGGAATTCAATCAATTGGTCAGCTTGTTTGATCCACTGAGCACTTTCTTTTTTCGGATCTTTTATAGTAGAAGATACACACAAAGTGCTATTTATAAAAAACGCAAATATGAAAAAAAAGATTCCAACCGCCTTCATGAAGGAATTTCTTTTAAAGTTCTATTTTTTAAAAAACAACATATCTGTTATAGAAAACACAGCAAAAACAATACTTCCAATACCATTAAAAACAAAAAACACCTGATTTATTTTTGATAAGTCGTTGGGTTTTACTTTTAAATGCTGCATTATCATAAGTAAGGTAAATAGGCCCGTTCCGCAATAATATATATATCCCAAGTGGGCAATAAACCCCGACATAAAAAACAAAGTGACGGAAACCACATGCAAAACAATCGAAAACATTAAAGCTTTTCGAGTACCAAACCAAGATGGGATTGAAAATAAACGGTTGGATTTATCAAAATCTTCGTCCTGCAATGCATACACAATATCAAACCCACCTACCCAACAAAGCACGGCAAGCGAAAATACGATTGGGGCTAAATCGAACCGCCCACAAACCGCAATATAGGCTCCTATGGGAGCAAGTGCAAGCCCAACCCCAAGAATTAAATGGCTGGCCCAGGTAAAGCGCTTGGTATAGCTATATCCCATAATTACCGCCAATGCTACAGGCGAAAGAAAGAAACACAAACTATTGATGAAGTAAGTTGATGTAATAAAAATAAGCGCATTGATGAGAGTAAACCACTTGGCCGCCTTCAAGCCTATCACTTTTGCCGGAATTTCACGATTCGCCGTGCGGGGATTCAATTTATCAATGGCACGATCGGAAATTCTATTGAAAGACATGGCCACATTTCGTGCCGTAACCATGCATAAAACTACCAGCAAAAATTCAGTAAATGAGAAGCTTTCATTGGATTCTCTCAATCCCAGCACAAACCCAACAAAAGCAAAGGGCATGGCAAAAATGGTGTGCGAAAACTTTACCAAATTTGCGAAATCAATAATTTTCCTACCCAAATAATTCGCCATGAAAAATGTGTTGAAGTGTTTTAAAGATTAATTTTGATGCACAAATATAAAAGTATTCCAATAATTTTGAATGTATTTTTTTTCAGATTACGTCAGTTCGTTCGCCATCAGTTTAGTGTAAAAACGGCTTATGACATTCATTCTCCTTTTGTTTGGAAATTTTATCATGAAATACTTCGTTCGAAAGAAACGCCTGAAAATCAAAATTCTATTGAGGACCAAAGAAAATTGCTTTTAAGAGACCCTAGGGTAATTTCGTTTCTTGATAAAGGTGCTGCATCGAACTCTATAAAAAACTTAAAGGTCAAAGATATAGCTGCAACATCGCTGAAGAAAAGAAAAGAATGTGAGTTGTTGTACCGACTTATAAAACAGCAGGGCTTTGTAAATATTTTAGAGTTGGGCACTTCGCTGGGAATCACAAGTTTATACTTAGCAAGTACATCACAAAATGCACAGCTACACACCATAGATGCTTCCAAGGCTGTATTGGAAAAAGCTAAAAATGCAGCTCTATGCTGTGAATTAAACAATATTCATTTTACAGAAGGGAATTTTGATGAAGTCTTACTGCCTTTATTGGAATCTATACCCAGCCCTGATTTTGTTTTTATCGACGGGAATCATACGTATAAAGCTACCATTCAATATTTTAACTGGCTTTTGAAATACATTTCCCCACATAGCATTTTGGTTTTTGATGATATCTATTGGTCGAAAGGCATGAAGAAAGCCTGGGATGAAATCCGATCAAACCCCGAAGTTAGCCTGAGTATAGATTTGTATTCCATGGGAATGGTTTTTTTTAGAAAAGAAATCCGTAAGCAACACTTCTCATTCCGATTTTAATCGTAAATTTGTTGGAATAAAACTCATTATGACTGAAGAAATTATACAACTAAACAACATTACCAAATTCTACAAGGTTGGGAATGAAGTTGTTAAGGCATTGCAAGGGGTTTCCTTGACGATTTTTAAAAATGAATATGTGGCTTTAATGGGTCCTTCAGGTTCAGGAAAATCAACCCTGATGAATTTATTAGGCTGTTTAGACACCCCTACCGGCGGACAATATATTCTTAATAAAAAAGACGTTAGCAAATTAAACGACAACAGCTTGGCTGAAATACGAAACAAAGAAATCGGATTTGTTTTTCAAACTTTTAATCTCCTTCCCCGCTCTAATGCTTTAGAAAACGTAATGCTCCCCATGGTGTATTCAGGCTACAACAAAAGCGAACGTACTAAGCGCGCTTCAGAAGTCCTTGAAAGTGTAAATCTTACCGATAGAATTACCCACAAACCCAATGAACTCTCCGGAGGACAAAGACAAAGAGTGGCCATTGCGAGAGCCCTTGTAAATAAACCTTCCATAATATTAGCCGATGAGCCCACCGGAAATCTTGATTCAAAGACTTCCATTGAAATTATGGGCTTATTCGAAGAAATTCACAAATTAGGAAACACCATTATTATTGTAACTCACGAGGAAGATATTGCAAGACATGCCCATAGAATTATTCGGCTGAAAGATGGATGGGTGGAAGTGGATGAAAAGAATCAAAATATTCGCAACATGGCATACTACCTTACCGAAAAAGACGCATAAACCAAAAACCATGTCAGACGAAAAAAAAATTTACACCAAAAAAGGCGACAAAGGAGAAACATCATTAATCGGAGGTCAAAGAGTACCCAAAAACCACGACCGAATTGAGGCATACGGAACCTTGGATGAACTCAATTCCTTTATTGGCTTATTCAGAGATTCTGTCTCTGATGAAAAAATTCAAAATGACTTATTGCAAATTCAACATCATATTTTTGTGGCAGAATCCATACTTGCGCAAGGAGAAGGTGAAGTTGCCATTTACATTCCCGAAATCAGCGAAGTGGAAGTTCAATTTCTTGAAAATGAAATTGATATAATGAATGAACAATTACCTAACTTGACTCATTTTCTGCTTCCCGGAGGACATGCAAGCATTTCGAATTGTCACATTGTACGATGTATCTGCAGGAGAGCCGAACGAAATATTATTAAAGTTGCTGAAACCTATGAGGTTCCGGCTATTTTATTGCAATACGTCAATCGTTTATCTGATTATTTTTTTGTACTAAGCCGGTACTTAGGAAAACAATTACAGGTTCCTGAGCTTATTTGGACTGCAAAAAAAACACAGGAATAAGTCTTAAGGGAAAGCCCTGTAACCATAAAATTTCTTAATTATTGAAATTGTGTTAAAATCAGTTTGAATTTTTTAAAACGCTTCCTTAAAAACCCTATATTTGCAAACTTATTTCAAAACAAGAAATAATTTGCAAGAAATTAAATATCAACACAATACAAAGAAATGAACATTAGCCTACAACCCAAAGAAGAACTCACAAGCATCATAAAAATTGAACTCGAACCCGCAGATTACCAAGAAAAGGTAGATAAGATATTAAAAGATTATCAAAAGAAAGCCAATGTTCCCGGATTTCGTCCCGGAAAAGTTCCTTTCAGCTTAATGAAAAAAATGTACGGAAAGTCAGTTATTGCCGATGAATCTATCAAACTGGTGGAAACCTCATTAAATGACTACCTCATCGAGAACAATATTGAAACCGTTGGTTACCCACTCCCATATACCGAAGGTCAGGAACCCATAGATTGGGATCATCAGGAAAAATTTGAATTTATGTTCGAAATTGGAATTCAGTCTCCGATTGATCTCAAACTGGATAAAAACATTGAATTAGAATATCCCGAAATTATTGTTGAGGATAGCCTGATTGACAAATATGTGGATGAGATTCAACGTCGTCATGGTCATTTTCACACTCCTGAAGAAGTGGGTGCCGGAGATATGATTTTAGGAGAGACCTTTGAATTGGATGAAAATGGAGAAGAAAAAGCCGATGGCGTTAAACATCAAGCTTTCTTAATCACAGATCAACTTAACGAAGATGGACTGAAAGTATTCTTAGGTGCAAAAAAGGACGATGAAGTGGTATATAAACCTTCTGAATGTTTCAAATCTAAGGAACAGTTAGCCACTTTCCTAAAAATCGACCTTAGCAAAGCAGAAGCATTGACTTCCGATTTCAAACTTAAAATCACAGGAATCAATCAATTGCATCCTGCTGAACTGAATGAAGAATTATTTGCAAAAGTATTTCCCAACGAAGAAATCCCTTCCATTGAAGCCTTCCGCTCGAGGGTTGGTAAAGATGCTGCCATGACTTATGCAAACGAAAGTGAACAACAGTTTTTATTCAACATTCAGAAAAAATTAATCGAAATTGCCCCCTTCCCTTTACCTGAAGATTTTTTGAAGCGTTATGTAATGGCCAATAATGATGGTAAAATTACTCCTGAACAACTGGATGAGCAGTTTTCGAATTACTTACAATCTTTCCGTTGGCAATTAATTGAACGTAAGATTATTAAAGATTTTTCTTTGGAAGTCAGTGCTGATGAAGTTAAAAAATTCGTGAAAGACAATTATGTTGCACCTTACTTTGCCGGTCAGGAAATGACCCACGAAATGGAACATAGGATTGAAGAAATTGTAGACTCAATGCTCAAAAAAGAAGATGAAACCCGTAAGATTTACGATAGATTGTATGACCAAAAAATGATTGGGTTGTTCCGCGAAAACGCCACTATTGTTTCGAAATCATATACTTACGAAGATTTTATTACTTTGGTAACTCAAAACAAATTTTAAAAATGGAAAACGAATTTAAAAAATATGCTACCCGCCATGCCGGTATCAGCAGCCTAAGTTACGAGAAATACACCTCAGCCATCAATAATTATATTTCTCCAACCATTATCGAAGAACGCCAATTAAACATTGCCACCATGGATGTTTTTTCGCGATTAATGATGGACAGAATTATCTTTTTAGGGGTTCCCATTGATGATTATGTAGCCAATATTATTCAAGCGCAACTTCTTTTCCTAGAATCGGTTGACGCTAAAAAAGACATTCAAATCTACTTAAACACTCCCGGAGGTTCGGTATATGCAGGTTTGGGCATTTATGATACCATACAATATATTTCTCCTGACGTTGCTACCATTTGTACCGGAATTGCGGCTTCTATGGGAGCGGTTCTTTTATGTGCCGGAACTGCAGGAAAACGCACGGCTTTAAAGCATTCCAGAATTTTGATTCATCAACCCATGGGAGGTGCCGAAGGACAAGCTTCTGACATTGAAATCACCGCCCGCGAAATTCAAAAGCTCAAAAAAGAACTTTACGAAATTATTGCCAATCACTCCAATCAAACTTATAAAAAAATATGGGCTGATTCCGACAGAGATTATTGGATGACGGCAGCTGAAGCTAAAGAATATGGAATGATTGACGAAGTCCTTCACCGAGGTAAAACCAATGGCCATGGCAAAAAATAAAAATACTTGTTCTTTTTGTGGCAAACCCAATGATGCCGTGAACATGCTGATCAGCGGCATGGATGCACAAATTTGTGATTATTGCCTTGAACAAGCCCAAACCATTTTAGAAAGCAACAAGGAGTTTAAAAAGAAGGATAAGGCAACTCCCCCACCGGAAAAATTGCCCAAACCTGCTGAAATCAAAGCCTTTTTGGATCAATACGTTATTGGACAGGAAGAAGCCAAAAGAGTGATTTCTGTGGCTGTGTATAATCATTACAAAAGAGTGAACCAGCCTTTTAATCCTAAGGATGCCAATGATGTGGAAATAGAAAAATCCAACATCATTCTCACCGGAGAAACCGGAACCGGAAAAACGCTCTTAGCTCGCACCATTGCCCGAATTTTGCATGTACCTTTCTGCATTGCCGATGCAACCGTACTTACCGAAGCTGGCTATGTTGGAGAAGATGTGGAATCCGTGCTCACCCGATTGCTTCAAGCTTCGGATTATAATGTGGAAGCCGCAGAAAAAGGCATTGTATTTATCGACGAAATTGATAAAATAGCCCGCAAAAGTGATAATCCTTCAATAACACGGGATGTTTCCGGCGAAGGCGTTCAACAAGCTTTGCTCAAATTGCTGGAAGGTGCAGTGGTAAGTGTTGCCCCTCAAGGAGGAAGAAAACATCCGGAACAACGTATGATTCAGGTAGATACCAAGAACATACTGTTTATTTCCGGAGGCGCTTTTGATGGCATAGAGAAAAAAATCGCAGCAAGAATCAATGCCCATGTGTTGGGATTTAAAAAAGAAGAAGATTCAGAAAATATAGACAAAGCAAACCTACTTCAATATATTGCCCCACAAGATCTTAAAAGCTTTGGCTTGATTCCGGAATTGGTGGGCAGGCTTCCTGTACTCACCTATTTGGAACCCCTCGACAAAAAAGCATTGAAACGCATTTTATTAGAACCTAAAAATTCTTTGGTAAAGCAATTCGTAAAATTGTTTGAGATGGATGGTATTCATTTGAGTTTCGATGAAGAAGCCTTAGATTTCATTGTAGATAAAGCCATTGAGTTTAAGTTGGGTGCCAGAGGCTTGCGTTCCATTATGGAAGCCATTTTAACCGACTCTATGTTCGAATTGCCTTCTGAAACCGCAAGAAAGAAGAAGGATTTGTGCATCACCAAAGATTATGCTCAGCACAAGCTTAACAAATCGAAGTTGGCTAAACTTAAAGCGGCTTAATTCTTTTTCTTGCCATGCAACAAAGCAAAACCATACTGCTGAAAGTGTTTCAAAATGCTTTTAGTGCGCAATTGGCCAAAGGCTCTTTAGAAGCTCATGACATTTCTTGCGCTATCCGAAATGAAAATTTCAATCAGTTCAACCCCATTTTCAATAAATCTACGGGCGGAGTACAACTGTTTGTTTTCGAAGAAGACTTCGAAAAAGCCAAGGAAATTATTGAAAGTGAAGCCTTTGACTTGGAGAACGTGGAAGAAACCGAATAATATTTACGGTTTAACCGTGTACTGAAGTCATGGGTTTTGAATCATGCTTATGTTTGAAAAGCACCGCAAACAAGATGGCAATTAACAGAGAATAGCAAGCAAATGCCAGCCATATTCCATGCCAATCTTTTTGTCCGGAATCCATGATAAAGAAAGCTTTGATGATCAGTCCTGAGGCAAGCGCACCAATGATGGATCCAAATCCATTGGTCATCATCATAAACAATCCCTGAGAGCTGGCCCGAATTTCAGGTTTACACTGTGTCTCTACAAACAAAGACCCTGAAATATTAAAGAAATCGAAGGCCATGCCATAAATGATATTCGATAAAATAATCATCCAAAGCAAGTCGCCAGGATTGCCAAAAGAGAACAATCCAAACCTCAGTACCCAAGCAAACATGCTGATAAGCATCACTTTTTTAATTCCGAATTTTCGTAAAAAGAAAGGAATGGCTAAAATAAAAAGAGTCTCCGAAATCTGAGAAATGGACATAATTAGGGTTGAGTATTTTACCACAAAGGAATTTGCATATAAAGCCGTGTTCTTAAATTCGTCTAAAAACACATCTCCATACATATTGGTAAGTTGTAATGCTGCACCTAAAAACATAGAAAACACAAAGAATATCAGCATCTTATAATTGGAGAATAGTTTAAAAGCATCCAATCCAAAGGTTTGAACAAATGACTTTTTTTGTACCACTTGTTTTTCAGGAGGACATTTGGGGAGGGTAAAGGCATAGATTCCCAATATTAATGAAGAAATTGCTGAGATATAAAATTGAAAAGCCGTGGCTTTATTACCGGAGAGGTTGGTTACCCACATGGCTGCGATAAAACCAATGGTTCCCCATACCCGAATCGCAGGAAAATCTTTTACCACATCTTTCCCTCCTTTTTTGAGGGCATTGTAGGAAATGGTATTGGTTAAAGCGATGGTGGGCATATAAAACAGCATGGCAACCAACATAATCCAGAAAAATTGATTTGGGGAATCCGCCAAACTCAAACAGAAAACGGCTATACCGCTGAGGATATGAACCATTCCATATATTTTTTCGGCGTTTATCCATCTATCGGCAATAATTCCCAGCAAGGTGGGCATAAACAAAGATGAGATGCCTAAGGTCATGAATATTAAACCAAAGTCATCCGGTTTCCAACCTTTGGTGCCAAACCAATAATTAGCAATGGTGATGAGCCAAGCCCCCCAGACAAAAAACTGGAAGAAATTCATGATGATCAAACGATTTTTAATTCCCATAAGACAACTGTTTTAAGGTGAAATTTACTATGGAGTAAAATTAATAAAATTCACAAACACATCACTGAAGTTGGAACTAATTTTCCAAGCTTGCTTTTTTTGCATCTCGACTTCTATCGATGACCTGCCGGACTTCGAGTTCAATCGAGAAGTCTTTTTCCTACCTTCCCGTCAT
>CAZJBB010000049.1:0-16959 GCA_964543995.1 uncultured Bacteroidales bacterium | reverse complement strand
ATTTTCTAGGAGACAATGAAAATGCTATCAAAATTCAAATCTATTGCACTCTGATTGCCAATTTGCTAATGACAGTCATTCAAAAGACCTTATAAAGAAGCTGGGCTTTCTCAAATCTAGTCAGTTTTTGCAAGATACATCTGTTCAACTACATTCACTTAATGAATTTCTTAGAAAACCCTGATAAGGACTGGCAGATTACCTTCAAAAAAGAAAGACAAATATAACTTTTTGAGGGGGCTTACTTTTAAAAACCAGAAAAACGTGAAACTAATACATTGGTATTTAGGAATTTATGATTTAAAAAGAATTTTTCTTACTTTTATCGGACAATAGTGATTATTTAAATAAAAGTCAGTTTTTTCAATATTAATTAAGAGGTCTTTACAAGTATATTGCTGACTATATGAAGAATAGGAAGGCCAAAATAAAAAAGTGCAAATTAAAAATTTAAGGATTTTTTTCACTTGATTTTTGATTTTGATTTCGTGGGCTAATGTATAAAAAATACTCAAATTATGACATTTGAGGATATTTTTAACCGAATTTCTCTATTTTTGATTACGAAATGAAAGCGAACCCAATAATATCCTTAGCCAAAAGTTTTTCTGACGGAAGCATAGAAGCCGGTTGCGATGAAGCCGGAAGAGGATGTCTCGCCGGACCGGTAGTAGCCGCAGCGGTTATTTTGCCCAAGGACTTTCACCATGATTTATTGAACGACTCCAAACAGACCACTCATAAACAACGTGAAATACTGAAAGATTACATTATAGAACATGCTTTGGCTTATTCCATTGGAATGGTGGATAATACAACCATAGACGAAATCAACATATTAAATGCCTCATTCAAAGCCATGCATTTGGCAATCGATTCACTTTCCATAACACCGGAGCTGTTGTTGATTGATGGCAACCGATTTAAACCGTATCAAAGCATTCCGCATAGATGCATTATCGGTGGAGATGGGAAATATCAGTCCATAGCCGCCGCTTCCATTTTGGCAAAGACTCACAGAGATGAATTGATGACCGATTTCCACACAGCGTTTCCTCTCTATAACTGGAAGAAAAACAAAGGTTATCCAACCCTAGAACACAAAAAAGCCGTGTATCTTCATGGCACCACACCTTATCATCGAATGACCTTTAACATGACGGTGCAGATGAAGATTGAGTATTAATTCATTGGTTATTGGGTTATTGGGTTATTGGGTTATTTAGTTATTGGTTAGGTGTAGTTTGTCTTACTCGAATATCTTTTCATTCTGCTTGGCTTTTCCAGCTTAGGAATGCCTTCACCGGACTTCGAGCCCCGTCGAGAAGTCAATTCATATATACCATTTTATAGAGTTGCTGATTAAGCAATAGCTTGCAGTACTTGAATATCTTTTCATTCTGATTGGTTTTTCCAGCTTAGGAATGCCTACACCGGACTTCGAGCCCCGTCGAGAAGTCCAATTAAATATACCATTTTACAGAGTTCCTGATTAAGCCATAGCTTGCCTGATGAGTCGTAGTTTGTTTGCAGCAGGTAAGTGCAAAAGGCGGCTTGTAGCAGGCCCAGCCTAACTCATTACTCCCTTCTGCAGAAGTAAAAGAAACTACGGGCAGTATGGGATTATTCACGTGACTTATTTTTTTTTACTAAGTTTTCAATTTGAATCTTTGGTAGTTTCGTGTATTTCACAATTTTATCAATAGATTCATTTTCCAAAATCATTTCTTTTGCTATCTCAATAGCTGTTTCTTTCTGTCCTTCTATCTTTCCTTCTAACTTTCCCTCTTTTTTTGCAGTATCCATTATATTGTTAAAGTCTCTATAATACTTTAAATTATCTTCATATTCTTGCCTCTCTTTAACAGTGAACTTTGCAATTTCAGCAGTCTTGAAAAGTTTTTCGAAAATCCTTTCTTGTAATGCTTTGGGTCTATCCTGTAAGCTTTGTAAATGTTTTAAAACAAACAACCATTTGTCGAACTTTGATTTCAGCTCATTTTCTTCCTTCTTAAACTTAGGCAATTCTAGATAAACATAGGTGAGCTTGTCATAAAACACCGACTGGGTTTCGATATCGGACAACTTAATTTTATGGACTATTTTATTGGGCTCATTCTTATGATCTTCAAAAATAAAATTGAGAATTCCAATGGTATAAACCGCTTTTAACTCAAAGTTCCAAGCCCCTTGTTTTGCTTGTTCTTGAATAGGGAAGGTAGAATAATAAACGCTTCTGTCTTTGAAAAAATCTTGCTTTGCTTTTTGAATCTCAACGATGAATTTTTCATTCTTTTCATTTTCGCAGTACAAATCAAATATGCCTTTTCTCTCATTGTCAGAAGAGCCGAGATGTTCATTTTTTAAGTATGTCAGGTTTTTAATTTGTTGCTCGCCGGCCAATAAGCTATTCAGGAAATCTATTAATAAATCTTTATTGACTTCCTCTCCAAATAATTTCTTAAACCCAAAATCGGTAAATGGATCTAAATACTTTTCTCTAATTTCTACCATAGAAAAACATTTTTACAAAATTACATAATTATTTCAATGGATATATTCTGCTTTTCATTTTCTTTCTCCCTCATTAGGTGTTACTTATGTTGTGGAGTGGAACTCCCACACCTCTGCCTATTCTTTTTGAAAAATCAGTGGTAAAAAACGAAGATTGGGGCTTTTAAGGTATTGCCCCTGAAGCCAAACCTACTTTTTTAGGTTAGCCCGAATGTAGCAAATGCTACCGGATGATTGGACGTAGGCGCAGCCTACGCCCAGCCTCAATTTTATCTGCCTCCGGCAGATGTAAGAGAAACTAAGGGCAGCGGAGGTACCTTCTCCGGACTTCGAGCCCCGTCGAGAAGTCCATTCATGGAACTAATGTGGTTTTAACACCAAAAGTCATGGTGAACTTTGTGCCTCCTTTGTGAATCTTATGGTGAAAAATTAACATTTAAAGCTTATAACTCAATTAAAAGGATCAAAAGTTGTACACTTGTTTTCAGTAGTTGTCTCTGCCAACTTAATTTTCATCCTGACCAGTAAAAGTTATTTCTGGTTTTGAAAAATAATTATCTTTTTTCCAAAAACGAAGTAAAAAGTCAATATCCTTCAAATATGTTTTCCAAGTATCGGAGTTAAAAAAAGGTAATTTCGTTTTACCATTTTCAATACAAAACATGGCTAGTTCGGTAGAAATGCTCTCATCCATCATCAATTTCCAAACATGATCTTCGCTTAATTCTTTCTCAAAATAGGGATTATTTGGTAATGGAAAAGCAGAGTTAACTTCAAATGCCAATTCTACACCACTTTTGGTATTGAAAAACACCAATCCTGTTTCAAAAACTTCTGAGTATTTTTCAGTTTTATTATCTATACCAAAAAAATCGTATTTCAGGCTTCTTTCCTTTGCCTCCTTTTGTTCTTTGTCAGAAAGATTTAACGATTTGTTGAAAAACTCAATAAAGCCTTTTACAAATTCATCAATCTTATCTGATGGCATAAATGCTATTTGTTGACCATTATTAAAATCTTTAAAAGCCTTACATTGCTTTTCAATTACCTCGCTAACATCCTTTGTTTGATAGTCTAAGAAGTTTACAGCCTTTCTGCTTTCTATAGATTTTTTTTCATCTAATACCAACTTAGGACTATATGGGGTTTGAATTTGCATTCCGGAAAACCACCATTCCTCCTTCCATTTCACGATTCCCATAAATATTATCGTATCGACTTCTTTTAAACTATCAGAATTATCGTATGACTTTTTTGTAAGTTTAAATTTTTTACCCGATGCAATATGTTCAATAAATATATCATATTGATCTTGCCCTTTGTACAAAAAGAAGCCTCTTATTTTTTGAGAAATATTTAAAAAGTCAGCTCGTAGAGGATGATCAAATCCTATTATTTCTGTCACCCATTTTTTTCCAGTTAAACCAAGTAAACGGGTATGGCTCTTATGAAGTTTTGCATCCCTGTTTTCGTTTAAAAGGGCCATTATGTTTTCACGATTCTTGCTATCTTGAATGATCTCAATTTCATTTTCTTTTAAGGTCAATAAAGTATCTGTGTGAAAAAGATATGTTTTATACAAAACGGTATCTATCAGGCTTCTTGCGATATAGAAATCGTCTTCTAGCGTTTCTATCTGATAATATGATTTAAGGACTTCGTTTTCGGGGGCATAGTCCCAAGCCTCCTCAAAAACATCCATGACATTTTCAGCTATTCTAATAATAAAATCATTATGGGGAGAAATAAATTTTTCTCCTTGAATGGTATTAATAAAATACCAAATCAAAAAACTAACATCCTGAAGGTTAATTTCTTCTTCGTAGTATTCATCAAGATTATAAAAAGGGATTTGCTTTTTATACAAACGTTTATGCACATTAACAAAGCTGCTCCAAATATTGGTTTCAGAAATAATATCTTCAAAATAAGAAGTTAAAAAACACGCCAAAGAACTAAAATCTTCGTTTTCCAGATACATTCTCAATATGAATGATTGCTTATTATTTATAATGACTTGTTTAACGTCATTGCTCAGTTTTAAGTAATAATGATCCGTTGATATTTGCTTATCGTAAGGTTTAAATAACAACCATTCTTTAATATATATTCTTTTATTCATTCTGTTTCCAATGTTGATGTTTATGATTGAAACATAGCAAAGTCAAATTAAAAATCTAATGGAACAATCTCTAAAATTTCTTGATTTCTTCTTTTGTTAGACCGGAGTATTTAATAATCTTTTCTAGGGGTTCTCCGTCAGTTTTCATTTGTTTTGCTATTTCTAAATTGCGTTTTTCTATTCCTGCATTTTCCCCTACTTTAAAATTCGACATTATCAAACTTCTCTCATACCGGTGTTGTTCAATATAGTTGTCGTATTCTTTTCTCTCTTCTTCGTTCAATTTCATTACGTCAAGTTGTTTTTTTGCTTCCTTCAAACCTTTGGCCTTGAACTCATCTTTAATCTCGTCTTTCTTCAAAAAGTAAATCCATTCATCTAAGGTGTTTTTAGCAATATCATTGAATTGGTTAACCTTAATGACATAATATTCCGGATAAATTTTTGAAATATTTTCGGTATGATACAAACGCTCTTGGTCTTTCGATAATTTTAATATATCGTGTTTGTGGATGCCCACAAATTTTGTAGTTCCGTGATATATATAATCATCCCCTTGTCCTAAATCGAAATATAAGATGTTAACCGATATATTTTTTTTAATTTGGGCGTAATCCATTCCTTCGTCAATATTGTTAACCAATAAAATTGAAGTCCCGAATAAAACACGAAGCAGATAATCGTGTTCTTGGTTATTTTGAATTTCAATGATAATTAACTCGCCATTGCTGTTTTGCACAAGTACATCCACTCTATTGAATTTCTGATATTTATCATCTTTATTGCTTTCCAATTCAAGAATACTTTCTATGGTAACATCTTCGCCTATTAATTCACTCAAAAAACCTTCAAGAATACCAAAGTTCGCTTTGTTTCGCAAAAGTCGTTTTACTGCCCAATCAAATCTAATAAGGTTTTTCATTTTGCAATCCATTAATTACAACACAAAAATAATAAAAACTGCTGCATAAACATTATCGATGATTGGGAAAATTCAGTTTTAATAAACGCAATAATTTATTGTATACTCTTCTTTTCAAGTATAAAAGAAGTCCTTTCATTGATTCAAGCCCTTTCGGATATTTCTCATCGTTCAACACATAACTTAAAATTTCCCTTTTTTTCTGTTAAATATTCGTATTTCAAATGAAATGTATTATTTTTACTCCTTGAACCACGAAATGGTTTTCATTTGCAAACCCATTTCAACCCTTTGGGGCAGGGAATTTCCCCAAAGATAAATTATAAACTAAAACCAAAAAACCATGATGAAAAAACTATCTTTTTTAACCGCCTGTTTAAGTTTTGCTTGCATGACTCAAGCCCAGGTTTGGACATCGCAAAACACCAATTTCTCAGGAACATCGATTGGTGTTGACGAAATCAGTATTGTGGATGCTAACACAGTTTGGCTCAAAGGATTCAACGGTAGCGGTACCGGTGGTTCTCAAATCAAATTATTTGCAAAAACGATCGACGGTGGTACTACTTGGACTCCTGTTCCTTTTGGATCTACAGGTACCATCATGCCTGCTTGTTTTGCAGCCAGCAGCAGCCAAAGAGTTTTCGTTGCAGCCATGGATACCGTTTCCAGCACGGCTTCTTTCTGGAGCACTGCTGATGGAGGTACCACTTGGGCAGCAGTTCCAACCCTATTCTCTGCCACCGGTGCTTTCCCTGATGGAGTCAAATTTTGGAATGGCAATAAAGGCTTTTGCTATGGTGACCCCACCGGAACCCCAAAAGTATATGAAATATATACCACCTCTGATGGAGGTGCCACATGGACCGCAGCGGCAACTTCCGTTACACCTACCCCTTCCACTGAATATGGTTTTAATGGTACTGAATGTGCCGCTATTGTCCCCGGAAGCAGCGGTGTTGGATTTATCATGACCGATCACGGAAGATTACTCAGAACCACCGATTTTGGAGTTCATTGGGCTTTAACCCCCACCGACCCTTTTACCAGTGCTGCTTATAATGGCAATAAGGTGTATGCTTCCAGTGCAAATTATATCATTTGTGCTACGTATTTAACTGCCACTACCACCTGGACATGGAAATATACCACGGATGGAGGTACTACTTGGAATGCCTATTCTCCAACCGGTCCATTTTATCAATTCGGTATGTGTTATGTTCCGGGAACCCCCAATAAATTTGTAGCCTCTTCTCCTGTCACTTCAGCAGCTGCCGGTGTTGCTTATAGCAACGACGGTGGTCAAAGTTGGATTGATTTTACCGATGCATTGTTGCAACCCAGCGGCACCAATATTCAATGTCTAGCCGTTGGTTTTTCGGATGTTACTACCGGTTGGGTGGGATATTATGGAACCACCAATTCCATTTTAAAATATCATGATATTTCCGCAGGTGTAAATATGTTTCAATCGTTAAACGGAAACGATGTTAATGTTTTCCCTAATCCTAGTAATGGATTGGTGAACATTTCAGTAAACGGTCCAAACAATCAAAATATTCAAGTTTCTATTTTGGACATGCTTGGAAATGTAATTGCTTCCGAAATATTGAATCCAAAGCTTACTTTCCAGACGACCATAGATTTGTCTGCTTATTCAAAAGGGATGTACCTTGTTCAAATCACATCCGGTTCAGAAAAAGTGGTTAAAAAATTAATGCTAAAATAGGATTGTTGTTTTTACAAAAAAAGGAGGTCAGAAGCCTCCTTTTTTTGGTTTCATGGTATAGAAAAACTATTTTTGTTAAAAAATCTCACGAATGGAAGCAAATGCCCCTGCTTTTAAAAAAAGTATGAACCTTTTCTCAGGAATCACTTTAGTGGTGGGTTCCATGATAGGTTCCGGAGTTTTTATTGTAAGTGCCGACATTGCACGTTCGGTAGGCTCTCCCTTTTATTTATTATTGACTTGGCTTATCACCGGGATTATGACCATTATTGCCGCCCTTAGCTATGGTGAGTTAGCCGCCATGATGCCCAAAGCCGGAGGACAATATGTATATTTAAAGGAAGCATACGGTTCCATGGTCGGGTTCCTCTATGGCTGGACGCTTTTTTGGGTGATTCAAACAGGAACCATTGCTGCAGTAGCCGTGGCTTTTGCAAAGTTTACGGGTGTGTTGGTACCCGATTTAAGCGAAAATACGATTTTGGTGAACCTCTCGGGTTTTAGCATTTCTTCGGCACAAATACTTGGAATTTTTAGTATTATGGTGCTTACTTTTATTAATTACCGCGGAATAAAAAACGGTAAAATCATGCAAGTAATCTTTACCGTGGTAAAAGTATTTGCTATTGCGATGATTATTATCCTAGGACTCATCATGGGGTCGAAAGCTGATTTTTGGCAAATGAATTTCAGTCATTTTTTTGATGCATCCTCTACCGTGTTGGATAAAGCCACCGGAATTATCAGCATCCATGACCTCAGCGGAATGGCTTTAATTGCTGCAATTGGCGTAGCCATGGTTGGTTCCATTTTTTCGAGTGATGCTTGGAACAATGTGACCTTTATTTCCGGTGAAGTTAAAAACCCTAAGAGAAATATTCCCCTTAGCCTTTTTTGGGGTGTGCTGATAGTGACCATTATCTACATTCTTGCCAATGTGGCCTATCTTTGTTTGTTGCCCTTGCATGGTGCACCGGAAAGCAAAGAGGTCATCGGAAGAGGCATACAATTTGCCCTTTCCGACCGGGTTGGCGTAGCTGCGGCCGTTCAAATATTTGGAGATTCTGCTGCCATCATCATGGCTGTAATTCTCATGATTTCGGCTTTTGGTTGCAACAATGGCTTAATTTTATCAGGAGCAAGGGTATATTATGCCATGGCTGCCGATGGTTTGTTTGTAAAGGAAGTCAGCAAATTGAATCGATTTTCTGTTCCCGGCATTGCGCTCATTTTGCAAGGCATTTGGGCAAGTTTGTTGTGTTTATCTGGAAAATATAACGACCTGCTTGATTACGTGGTGTTTGCTGTATTGTTGTTTTATATTTTAACCATAGCCGGAATTTTTATATTGCGAAAAAAGCAACCTGAAGTCGAACGACCTTATAAAGCTTTCGGATACCCTGTATTACCGGCTTTGTATATTATACTTGCCTTTGCGGTATGCGTCGATCTGCTGATTTTCAAACCGAATTATACCTGGCCAGGGATTATTATTGTACTTTTAGGAATTCCTGTGTATTATTGGAGACGACCAAAAGTTCCCAAAAATGAATTTTCAACATCACCATAAACGCAAAAATCTTATCAATGGATAAAGACCTTATTATGGTATACTCAGGCACCTCCTGGCAGGCCAATATGGTAAAAGGCTTACTGGAAAACAATGATATTGAAGCCTATATCAAAGATGAAATCATAGGCACCATGAACCCTTGGTGGGCAGCTCCGGGGGGTGCAGGCGCAGTGAGGGTATTGGTTTCTACCGATGATATTGAAAAAGCGATACCGGTAGTGGAAGAATATGAAAAAAATTCAAGAGGCTAAAGTAAATCCATTGATTTTCATATTTCCCATTCCTTTTCTCTAATTTTGCTCTGAAAAACATTTCCCATGCAAATCACCTTATTAGGAACCGGAACCTCCCAAGGCGTACCCGTAATTGCTTGTCCTTGCGAAGTTTGCACTTCCACTGACCCCAAAGACGCACGCTTACGTTCCTCTGTTTTGATTGAAGTGGAAGACCTTAATTTAGTGATTGATTCCGGCCCTGATTTCAGGCAGCAAATGCTTAGATATAATGTATTGAAATTAGATTCCGTTTTGTTGACCCATGCACATAAAGACCATATCGGCGGGTTGGATGACGTGAGGGCATTCAACTACCTTCACCAACGCCCTATGGATGTGTATGGGCAGGAAGCTGTGTTGTTGGCTATTCAAAAAGAATATCCTTATGCCTTTAGCCAAATTAAATATCCGGGTGTACCTAAATTGAATTTGATAGAAATTGGGAATCAGCCCTTCAACATTAAACTATTAGAAATAATTCCAATTCAAGTGATGCATTTGGAGCAAATTGTTTTGGGGTTTAGAATTCAAAATTTCTGTTACATCACTGATGCCAGTTTTATCTCGGAAGCAGAAATAGACAAAATCAAAGGTTGTGAGGTATTGGTTGTGAACGCTTTGCGAAAATCAAGACATCACTCCCATTTCAATCTGGAACAAGCTTTAGAATTTATTGAGCAAGTGCAACCCAAAAAAGCCTACCTCACCCACATCAGTCATATGATGGGATTTCATTCGGAAGTGGAAAAAGAACTCCCCGAAAATGTGTTTTTAGGTTATGACGGGTTGGAGGTGAAAGTTTAAACCATTCTTCTCTTTGAAGCAAAATAAACTATTAAATTTTATTAAAACACATTAATTCAGGTATCGCAATACTTATTTAATCGTACATTTATTGCCTAAATCCATTTTATGAAACTCACTCTCATTCTATTAGCGGTATGCCTTGTTTTCATCATCATTTTTTTGCTGATTGAAAGCTTTAAATTATTATTTATGATGGAAGCCAAAACGCTCAATAAAATAGTTTGGGCTTTGATAATGCTTGGCTTCCCCATGGGAGGTTCTATGTTTTATTTTGTTTTTTGCATGATAAGAGAACTCTTTACATACAAAATAATCATAAAATATTAAGGGAAAGAATCGGATGATTTTATTTTTAAAAGGCACATCCGTTTTTTTGTTATTTTCGGCATTTAAATCACATTCAAATGAACTCAAGCTTTTCATTAATTCGACCCGAGCAAATAGAAGAAAATCCTTTCACTTTATTGGATAAAGACTGGATGCTGATTACTGCTGGAACTACAGAAAAATATAACAGCATGACGGCCTCATGGGGTGGATTTGGAGTACTTTGGAACAAAAAAGTGGTGTTTACATTTATACGTCCCACCCGTTATACTTTTGAGTTTACAGAAAGAGAAAGCCTTTTCACCCTATCTTTTTTTGGAAATGAGCATAAAAAAGCTTTAGAAATTTGCGGAAGAAAGTCCGGCAGAGACCTCGACAAAATAAAAGAAAGCGGGCTTACCCCTTTAATTTCAGGTAACTACATTGCTTTTTCAGAAGCGAAATTGGTATTGCAATGCACAAAATTATATCACAATGATTTACTTCCGGAGCATTTTTTAAATCCTAAGATTGAATCAAATTATCCCTTAAAAGATTATCACAGGATGTACATTGGTGAAATTGACAAGGCATGGCTGAAAAAATAAATCGCAGCCAACCCTTTTGATTTGATAATTGTGTATTTTTGTTTGAGTTAATCTAAATAAGACGTACCCTTGCTAACCCTTATCAAACAAAAACTGTTGCTTCGCGAAATTCGCAAAAGCACTCATTTTCAACAAAGATCCATACAGGTATGCGATATCCCTTCGGCAAAAAACATAGGCGTTATTTATGAGTTAAAAGATGAAGCGTCTCATAACACCGTTTCAAATTTCGTTAAAAGTTTGCAAGACAATCAAAAGAGTGTGAGAGCGGTTGGTTATATCCCCGGAGAAGTTGTCCCCCATTATTGTATTCCGAAATTATCGTATGACTTCTATACTCGTAAAAATCAAAACTTCTACGGAAAACCCAATTTACCCTTTGTTAATGATTTTTTAAGAGAGGATTTCGATTTGCTTATTGATTTGAGTATGAACGAGATACCGTCCATATATTATTTAAACTGTTTAGCAAAAGCTTCTTTTAAGGTGGGCAAAAGGAAGGAACATTTAGAATGTTACGATTTAATGCTGCAGCTTAGCGATAACAACACTTTAGATGAATTTATCGAACTTTTAAAACATTACATTAATTTGCTTAAAACCCGTTGATATGCCAAAACTCTTTACCGGCACCGGAGTAGCAATAGTTACTCCTTTTCAAACTGACCATACCATTGATTTTATTTCTCTTGAAAAAATTGTTGAACATATAATACAAGGCAAAGTTGATTTTATTGTTGCATTAGGTACCACCGGAGAATCTTCTTCGCTTTCTTTTAAAGAAAAGCTGCATTTTGTTGAAAAGCTAAAAGAAATTGTAAATCAAAGAATTAGGATTGTTGTAGGTATGGGAGGCAACAACACTTCGGAACTCATCGAAAATATTCAACAATTCAATTTTGAAGGAATTCATGGTTTGCTATCGGTAACTCCTTATTATAACAAACCTCAGCAAAGAGGGATGTTGGAGCATTTTAGCAAGGTAGCCGATCACAGTCCCGTTCCTGTGATTCTTTATAATGTTCCTTCGAGAACGTCTATTAATCTTAACTCCGAAACGGTATTTGAATTAGCCGAGCATCCAAATATTTGTGGGATCAAAGAAGCTTCGGATAAATCATGCCAAATTACGGAAATATTACAACATGCACCTGATACCTTTTCAGTGCTATCCGGAGACGATGCACTGACTTTGCAGTACCTTGCATTGGGTGCCGATGGGGTGATTTCTGTTACCGCCAATGCTTTTCCTTCTCATTTTTCTGAAATGGTAAGGTTTGCCTTGCAAAACGACTTTGTTCAATCAAGAAAATTGCATTTCCAATTAGTGGATATTATGAATGCTCTTTTCGATGACGGAAGCCCGGCCGGTATCAAAGCCGTATTGGAAATCATGCAACTTTCCACCAATAATTTACGTCTTCCATTAATGAAAGCCAACGATACCGTTTATCGAAAATTACAATCATTGATTCAAAAAATCGCACATGAAAATTAAAACATCCTCCCTGATTTGCTTATGGGTATTTTTTTTAATCTCTTTTACTGAGGTTCACTCTCAATCAAAAGCAACAAATAATCCTTCAAACGGGTCAAGTGTCAACCTCGACAGCCTTTTTTACGGGAAAAAACTAATTCGATTTAAGTTTCACGCTGTCTCAAAAGATCAAATCAATACGTATTTAACGAATATTGTTAATATTGAGAACGTTACGATAGATCTTGAAGTTTTTGCCTCAGCCACAAAAAGTCAGTTTCAACAGTTTCTTTTGGCCCATATTGCCTATGAAATTACTGAAAGTTCCGCACCCAAAGCTGCCGCCACCATGGCCACTACGGTTGCCCAAATGGCCACATGGGACAAATATCCTACCTATGATGTTTATATACAAATGATGGCTCAATTTCAAGCCAATTATCCGAATTTATGTCATATTGATACCATTTTAGCCACCACCCCGGGTGGACATTCCATATTGGTAGCCAAAATCAAAAACAATGTAAATACTCACGAAGCAGTACCCCAATTCCTCTATACGAGCAGCATGCATGGAGATGAAGTCACCGGATACGTTTTGATGCTTCGATTGATGGATTATCTTTTGTCGAATTATAATGTGTTGCCTAAAGTAACTAACCTGCTGAACAATGTAGAAATTTGGATATGTCCGAGTGCCAATCCTGATGGAACTTATGCGACCAATAATGCCACCATT
This sequence comes from uncultured Bacteroidales bacterium, assembly GCA_964543995.1. Lineage (GTDB taxonomy): Bacteria > Bacteroidota > Bacteroidia > Bacteroidales > CAIXTV01 > CAIXTV01. The sequence continues at coordinate 3,887 of CAZJBB010000049.1, read as the reverse complement.
GGCGATAGTCCTTTATCCACAAGAGAGAATCACAATACTATGGATTTGAACCGTAACTACCCTGATCCACGAACCGGCGATCCAGTGAGTCCTTATGGGCCGATACAACCCGAAACCTATGCATTTATGGCTTTTGCTGATCTGCACAATTTCACCATGTCGGCAAATTTTCACGGAGGTTCAGAGGTCTTTAATTATCCTTTCGATACATGGACATCCCCTTCTAAAACACATGCCGATGATAATTGGTGGCAGTATATTGGAAAACAATACATTGACACATCTAGAATTCTTTTAACCTCCTATATGTCCAGCGTAACTGCCAGTGGGTTTTCCGAAGGCGGTGACTGGTATGTCATTACCGGAGGGCGTCAAGACTATATGAATTGGTGGAAAAAATGTCGAGAAGTAACCATTGAGATTTCAAATGTAAAAGTGCTATCCGGAGCCAATTTGCCAACCTATTGGAATTACAATTATAAGTCCTTCTTAAATTATATGGAGCAAAGCACTTTTGGTATCAAAGGAATTGTAACCGATTCGATTAGCGGAACTCCATTGAATGCCATGGTATGGGTAAATAACCACGACCGAGACAGCTCACATGTATATTCCTCATTGCCTTTAGGAGATTATCACCGTCCAATCTATGCCGGAACATACTCTGTTACGTATTCTGCCCCTTGTCACAAAAGCAAGACGGTTAACAATATTGCAGTCACTAATGCTAATTCTGCAACCCTAAATGTTCAGTTAGCCCCGGGAGTGACTTCAAGTTTTTCTATTGATACTTCGACTACTAATTGTAACGGTACCGTTGCTTTTAATAATTTCGCCAGCAGCGGATCAAATTACGCATGGGATTTTGGTGATGGCACGCATAGCAATGTGGCAAACCCAATTCACGCTTATGCTACGAACGGCAATTATTCTGTAAAATTAGTGGTATCCGGTGCTTGCGGTGCTGATTCCACCACTTTACCCAACATTGTTCATGTGAACCTTGCCCCTGCTCCCCTGCTTCAAGGGGATAGTATTTGTAATAGCGACTCTGTTAAACTAACAGCTATCGGAAGCGGCTTAATCAATTGGTACAGCGTTCCCAATGGAGGTACCGTCTTAGACACCGGTGCCGTATTTTACACACCTATAATTAATACCACAACCACATATTATGCTGAAAGTCAAGTCCCTCAAACTTCTCAATATGTCGGTAAATTAGACAACAGCAGTACCGGTGCAAATTTAAATGCAAACCAAGCTTTAATTTTTAATTGCTACGCTCCGGTTACTTTGGTTTCTGTAAAAGTATATGCTCAAGCAGCCGGTGTTAGAACCATTGAACTTAGAGACAGTAATGGAACGGTTTTGCAAACTGCAAATGTGAATTTGCCTGCCGGAGAAAGCCGTGCAACTCTGAATTTCAGTTTACCTGTTGGCAACAAACTTCAATTAGGAGCTTCGGGAACCAACATTAATTTGTACAGAAATTCAGCGGGTGTTACATACCCCTATTCTATTGCTAATGTGATTTCTATTTTCACTACTACCGCATCCAGTAACCCTACATTGTATTATTATTTTTTCTACAATTGGGAAATTCAAGGGCAAGCGTGTAAGAGTGCAAGAGCGGCAGTGCAAGCTTTGGTAAACCACACACCAACTGCTTCTTTTACATATTCTGCCAGCATCAACACCATTACCTTTAGCAACAATACCCTCAATAATGCATTAAACTATACTTGGAAATTCGGAGATGGAGCAACATCAAATGCGTCCAATCCAACCCATGCATATAGTTCGAGTGGAACGTATAATGTGACTTTAATTGCTTCAAACGCTTGTGGAACCGACTCCATTACCAACATTATTAATACCGGAGGGTACGCCCCTGTTCCTGACTTTTACGCCAGCGATACTTTGATTCACATGGGAGATACCATTCATTTTGTAGACCAGTCAATCAATACACCTTCCAACTGGACTTGGTCTTTTCCAAATGCCATACCCAACTCAGCAAACATTCAAAATCCGGCTCATATTAAATATCCTTTACCCGGATATTATAATGTTTCCCTCTTAACTTCAAATAACTACGGTTCAAATACCACCACCAAAACCTTGTACATTCATGTGTTAGACACCGCAACTTCTATAAACGAAGATGCCTTCTTGCGCGATTTAGTAATATACCCCAACCCGGTAACCCATACTCATTTTTCAATGATGTTTAGGATGCAACAAGCGGCTAAGGTGACCGTAAAACTTATTAATAACTTATCCAAGGAAGTGTATTGTTCTGTTAATGAATTCTATCCCGGATTACAGTCCATCAGCATTCCCACCGAAAAAATGGCTTCAGGCATATATTCTTGCAATATATATTACGATAAGTATGTAATTACCAGAAAGTTAATCATTATAAAATAAAACGCATGAAAAAACCACTATCGCTTGTAATCCTGTTTTTATTACCGATTTTTTACATTCATGCTCAACAATGGAAGAACATTACTTCTTCGACCCCAAAGTCGGTTTCCATTGAATTATTATCCTCTGATATTGAAACTTCAGTAATCAAAATTCAAGTTCCGGGATTCAGCTTGACCAGTGTGAAAGAAAACAATCAGCTCTCAAACATTGTAGAAGTTCCCAATGGCTTTAGAATGCTCAAAAAAGGATGTCCGGATGTGGCTTCTATTGCTACTTCTATCATCATTCCGGATGAAGGAAATATGAGTTATGAAATCATAAGCAGCACTTATACTGATTATTCCAATGTTAACATTGCGCCTTCTAAGGGAAATTTATATAGAAACATCAATCCAAAAGACATCCCTTATGTAAGAGGAAAGTCATATTCGACGAATGCTTTTTATCCCGGCAAAATAGCCTCATTAAACAGCCCCTATATTATAAGAGATTATCGTGGCCTTTCGGTGAATTTTTATCCATTCCAATACAATCCGGTATCAAAAGTGCTTAGGGTCTACCATGATTTCACAGTGAAAATATCTAAAATTTCAAACGGAGGTGTAAATAAGTTGAACAGAACCAAAGCTTTAACTTCAATAGATGAAGATTTTAAACAAATCTATTCGCGTAAGTTTTTAAATTTCGGGAAAGGAGGAGTAAAATACACTGCTTTATCTGATGTTCCCGGTCGCTTGTTGATTATTTGTTATGCTTCTTATATGAATGACATGCAAAGCTTTGTAGAATGGAAGCGCCAAAAAGGCATCCCCACCGACATTGTGAGTGCAGCAAGCATTGGCACAGGTTCTCCTGCAGACATTCTTGCTTATGTTACCAATTATTACAATACCAATGGCTTAACTTATTTAATGTTGGTTGGCGATGGTGCTCAAATTGCCCCTTTAACCAAGTCGGGTGATTCGGATGCGGCTTATGGTCATTTGGTTGGAAATGATTCTTATGCAGAAGTTTTTGTAGGTCGTTTTTCTGCGGAGAATTCAGCTCAGCTTCAAACTCAAGTGAGCAGAACTATTTATTACGAAAAGCTGATGGATTCTACCAATGTTTGGTTGAAGAATGGAGCCGGATTGGCATCTAATTCCGGAGGTTCAGGTACCGGTGACCAAGGTGAATCGGATCAAGTGCATATAGAAAATATCAGAACAAGCTTATTAGGTTATACCTATTCAAATGTGACTCAATTGTATGAAAACAATGCAGTTACCATTGCCCAAGTTGCGAACACAGTTAATAATGGCGTTGGTATTATCAATTATACCGGACATGGAGCTGTGAATGCATGGGGAACCACCGGTTTCAGTAATACGGATGTGGCTGCATTAACCAATCAAAACAAGCTTCCGTTTATCTTTGATGTGGCTTGTGTAAATGGAGACTTCAATTTAAACACC
>CAZJBB010000048.1:0-17090 GCA_964543995.1 uncultured Bacteroidales bacterium | reverse complement strand
GGTGGTTTTCTTTCTGAAGAAGTGGGTGAGGGTAATGGACATCCCTTTAATAATGGCAGGGAAATATATTTTTTCCCAAAAACTCATTTTCTTATTGGAAACGACTTTTGCTCTGTGGGTGAGTGCCTGCATTTCCATAAATTAAGATAGTTTGGTGAAATAATAATAACAACCGGTAGCCAGTACATTAAAAATAGCCAAAGGCACCAATCCTTTCCAACCCAAATTCATTAACTGATCGTATCTGAATCGAGGCAAGGTCCATCGAATCCACATAAAGAGGAAGATCAATCCAAAAATTTTCAGGAAGAAAAACAAGGACCCCAGCAGGCTCAGTAGATTGGGAGACAATCCTAAATCGCCAATCAAAGGCATGTTATACCCTCCAAAATACAAAGTTGCAATCACTGCCGAGGAAATAAACATATTGATATATTCGGCAAACAAATAAAAACCCAACTTCATGGAACTGTATTCGGTATGATAACCCCCAATAAGTTCGGTTTCACATTCCGGTAAATCAAAGGGGGCTCTGTTGGTTTCGGCAAAGGCACAGATTAAAAAGATGAGGAAGCCCAAGGGTTGATACCAAATGTTCCAGTGCAGACCTTGTTGTTGAATTACGATATCGTGTAAACTTAAAGAACCTGTGGTCAAGATCAATGCCACAATCGACATGCCCATGGCCAATTCGTAACTAATCATTTGCGAAGCGGCTCGGATGGCTCCCAACAAAGCATATTTGTTATTCGAGGCCCAACCTCCAATCATGATGCCATATACTCCAATGGAAACCATGGCAAAAACGTATAAAACGCCTATGTTCAAATCGGCAATTTGTAAGGAAAAGGTTCTTCCGCCCAAGGTGAGGGTATCCCCCCAAGGAATCACTACTCCGGTAAGCAAAGCGGTTCCCATTGCAATAGAAGGTCCTAAAATAAATAGTTTCTTATTGGCAGTGAGTGGGATAATGTCTTCTTTCATAAACATTTTCAGTCCATCGGCCAAGGGTTGAAGTAATCCCAAAGGGCCTGCGCGATTGGGACCGATTCTATCCTGCATAAAAGCCGCCACCTTCCTTTCGCCATAGGTGGAATACATGGCTATCACCATGGTTACCAACAAAATGACGAACAAAAAAATGGTTTTAAACAAAATGAGGGTCCAGTCCATGCTTTTCTTTTATTTTTTTGAATCGTTATGATTAAGGGAAGGAATCTGATCGTGGTTTTGCGAAATTACAGAATGTCGGTCAAGGATTCTTGGACCTGTCACCGTCCAGTCCTTTTTATTTTTATGATGAAAACGACAATCGTTACAAATAAAGGCTTCCAGCTCTCCATAAACGTCTTTTCGTCCGGTCACCCTCAGTACTTCTTCACCTTTCATCCATAACACAACTTCACCACCACAAGTGGGGCAATCTCGGTGGGCATCAAAAGGTTTTGAAAACCACACCCGACTCTTGAAGCGAAAGGTTCTATCGGTAAGGGCACCAACAGGACAAACATCTATCATGTTTCCCGAAAAATCATTTTCAATGCTCTGTTCAATATATGTACTTATTTCAGCATGATCGCCACGGAATAAAACGCCATGTACTCTTTTATCGGTAAGCTGATCGGCTACCATGACACATCGATAACACAATATGCACCGATTCATGTTAAGCTTAATGTAATCGCCGATATCAATAGGATCAAAGGTTCGTCGGGTTTCAGTACTGCGGGTTTCCTGTAAGCCATGCTCATACGATAGGTCCTGCAAATGGCATTCCCCGGCTTGGTCACACACCGGGCAATCTAAAGGGTGGTTTAAGAGTAAAAATTCGGTGATGGCTCTGCGATTTTCAAGTACTTCGGGTGAAGTTATGTTTTGTACCACCATTCCATCTTGAACTGTGGTACGGCAGGAAGCCACCAATTTAGGCATGGGGCGAGCATCGGTTGCAGAAGATTGACTCACTTTCACTAAACAGCTTCGGCATTTACCTCCACTGCCTTTCAACTTCGAATAATAACACATGGTAGGGGGAACGACTTTACCGCCAATTTTACGGGCAGCATTTAAAATGGTGGTCCCGGGTTCAACTTCAACCTCAATGTTGTCTATGGTTACTTTGTAAAGGGACATCTTTGCTGTTTTATGTGTTCTTCAAATTCTTCTCTGAAATGCAAAATGGCACTGGAAACCGGCCAAGCGGCGGCGTCCCCCAATGGACAAATGGTATTTCCATCGATGTGTTTGGCAATATCGGCTAACAAATCAATTTCTTTCATGCTCGCGTTTCCATCTTCAATTCTCCTCAGGATTTTCTCCATCCAGCCGGTACCTTCCCTGCAGGGACTGCATTGCCCGCAAGATTCATGGTGATAAAAACGGGCAAAGGTAAGCAGATTTTTGACCACACAAGCCGTATGATCCAATACAATAAATCCCCCTGAACCCAACATGGTTCCTGTTTTGAAGCCCCCTTCGCTTAAGGATTCATAACTCATGAGCCGAGGTTCTCCTTGGGCTGTTTTTAATATGAGATGGGCAGGAAGAATGGGTACGGAAGAGCCTCCGGCAATGACTGCTTTTAAGGTATTCCCATTTCTTATTCCACCGCAATAGGCGTCACTATAAATAAATTCCTCCACCGGTAGGCCCAGTTCGATTTCATACACTCCCGGCTTTTTAATATGACCACAAGCCGAAATGAGTTTGGTTCCTTTGCTGTTTCCTATCCCCAGTGCCGCATAAGCGTCTGCTCCATGGTTCAGAATCCATGGCAGATTGGCAATGGTTTCCACATTGTTCACCACCGTAGGGCAATCAAATAATCCGACCACTGCCGGAAAAGGAGGTTTAATTCGAGGATTTCCCCGCTTCCCTTCAAGCGATTCAATCAAAGCGGTTTCTTCACCACAAATATAGGCACCCCCACCGGGTTGGCAATATAAATCAAGGGAATATCCACTCCCCTGTATGTTTTCTCCTAAAAATCCACTTTTATAAGCTTGGGCAATGGCTTTTTCAATAATTTTCAATACATAAAACAGCTCACCACGAATATAGATATAAGCGGTTCTGGCTCCCAAGGCATACGAACCCAATATCATCCCTTCGATAAGCTGGTGGGGATTGCGTTGTACGATATGGCGGTCTTTAAAGGTTCCGGGCTCACTTTCGTCGAAATTGCAAATAAAATATCTGGGTTTATCGGTCTTTTTGTCGATAAAACTCCATTTCAATCCTGTTGGGAATCCGGCGCCTCCTCTACCACGAAGTCCTGATTTTTTTACTTCTTCGCCAACTTGTTCCGGAGTATAATGCTTCAAGGTCTTTTCCACTGCCTCATACCCCCCATGCTTACGGTACACCTCAATATCGGCAAGATTGGGAACATCTATATGGGGTAAGAGAATTTGAGTCATCGTTTTACAAGTATGGATTGGTATGGGAGTTTTTGTTTTCGGCTTTCCACATATCTAGCAATTGGTCAGCTTTTTCAGCATCAACATTTTCGTGATATTCGGTACCTACCTGAATGACAGGTGCGTTTCCACAAGCGGCCAAACATTCGACCGTTTTCAAAGTAAATTTACCATCCGGAGTGGTTTCTCCCGATTTTATTCCCAAGCGTTTTTCGAAATGGGATAGAATGTCTTCTGCCCCTTGAAGCCAACAAGGTCCGGTTTGACAAACTTCAATAACACAATTTCCTACCGGTTCGAGGTTAAACATACTATAAAAAGAAGCCACTTCATATACTTCAATGGGCTGAATTTCAAGCAATGAAGCAACATAATTCATCATTTCAGGACTTAACCACCCCTGATGCTCTGCTTGAGCAATGTGCAGCACCGGTAGTAAAGCTGATTTTTGCCATCCTGCCGGATATCGGGCAATAATACGGTTCACCAGCTCAAGGGTTTCGGTATTAAATTCTATATGGGGTTTGGTTTCTTGCATTTTTTCTTTATCCAATTAAGCATCTAATTCTCCGGCGATTACATTCATGGAACTCATGGTCACAATGGCATCGGAAAGCATGCAACCTTTTACCATCTCGGGATAGGCCTGATAATATATAAAACAAGGACGACGGAAATGCAAACGGAAAGGTGTGCGTCCTCCATCGCTTACCAAATAAAAACCCAGCTCCCCATTTCCGGCTTCAATACAATGATACACTTCACCTTTGGGAATGTCGGTTTCTCCCATAATGATTTTGAAATGCCAAATCAGCGCCTCCATATTATTATACACTTTCTCTTTAAGTGGCAAGGTAAATCGGGAGTCGGAAGCGATGAAAGTATCTTTGTCTCCTAAACGTTCGAGCTTATCCATGGCTTGCTGAATGATGCTCAAACTTTGCCAAAGTTCCTCTTGACGGACCATAAATCTATCATAGGTATCTCCATTTTGACCAATGGGAATCACAAAGTCGAATTCCTCGTAAGAGGCATAGGGGTTCATCGCCCTAACATCATAATCAACCCCACAAGCTCTTAGGTTGGGGCCGGTAAAGCCGTATGCCAAAGCCCTATCCGCCGAAAATGCACCCACATTGATGGTTCTATCCATGAAAATGCGGTTCCTGACCAATAGGCTTTCAAATTCTTTTAATTTGCCCGGTAAAGTTTTCAATAAGTGTTTTATTTTTCCCCAGGCTTTTTCACTAAAGTTTCTTTCGAAACCACCAATCCGACCCATATTGGTAGTCAGTCGTGCACCACAAATCTCTTCATAAATTTCATAAATGAATTCTCGGTCTTGGAATAAATACGTGAATCCTGTAAGTGCACCGCAATCAACAGCAACAACGCTGTTACAAATCAAATGGTCGGCAATGCGTGCCAATTCCATGACGATAACTCGGAGATAATCCACCCTTTTAGGAATATCAATCCCCAACAGCTTTTCAACGGTCATGTGCCAACCCATATTATTTAACGGCGAGGAGCAATAGTTTAATCTATCAGTGAGTGGAGTAATTTGATAAAAAGGTCGGTGTTCGGCAATTTTCTCGAAGGCTCTATGAATATAACCAATGGTTTGTTCGGTATCGACAATAAACTCCCCATCCATGTGCATGATGTTTTGGAAAACGCCATGGGTAGCAGGATGCGTTGGACCAACATTTAGGGTATTGTACTCCTTATGTTCTTCCGATTTAACGATGTCTTTATCCCAATAATCCTGATTCATTTGTTGTCTATTTACCTGCCAAACATACGGTTATCTTTATCTTCGCGGGTTTGATCTTCCAAGGGAAAATCTTTTCGAAGCGGAAAATCCTTCATTTCATCCACATTAAGTATACGTTTCAAATTCGGGTGGCCTTCGAAGAGAATCCCGAAAAAATCATAGGCTTCTCTTTCCATCCAATTGGCAGCCGGCCATATATCTGTGATGCTCTGAATTGTCGGAATTTGAATTGAGGTAGTTGTTTTTACCTGAATTCTATGGTTATGTGCAAAGCTGTGTAAATGATATACCACTCCAAGCTGTTCGGTTTCCGGATAATGCATTCCACACAAGGTGGTTAAGAAGTTGAAATCAAGTTCTTTGTCCTCTTTGAGAAAGCTTAGCAAACCATGAATGTTTTCTTTCTTCACGCTAAGGCAAAGCATATCCGACATCATTTCATGCTTTTCCATTGAATCGCCGAATTTGTTGGCGGTTTTTTCAATCACCAAAGAATCTAGTATGGAGTTTATTGTAAACACAATTTGCAAAGGTATTTTATATGAGTATATTTTGCTGTCATGCTGATAACATTGTTTCTGATTATTCCATGTGGTAATGATTCATTAAATCTGCATATTCATCAGAATTTCTTCTCCTTAGAGACTCGTTTCCAACCAAATCTTGTATTCGGAGGATGCCGTCAATAATTTGTTCCGGTCGAGGAGGGCAACCCGGAACGTACACATCTACTGGAATAATACGATCGATACCCTGTAATACACTGTAGGTATCGAATATTCCTCCACTGGAAGCACAAGCACCCACTGCAATGACCCATTTGGGTTCTGCCATTTGAATATACACTTCTCTCAATACAGGTCCCATTTTCTTGGCTATGGTGCCCATTACCATGAGTAAATCGCTTTGGCGTGGCGAAAAGCTGAGTCGCTCAGAGCCAAACCGAGCTAAATCGTAATGCGCTCCCATGGTGGCCATAAATTCTATTCCGCAACAAGAAGTAGCGAAAGGTAGCGGCCATAAAGAATTTTTACGGGCCAAACCCACTGCTTTTTCGAAAGAAGTGGCAAAATATCCTTTACCGATAATCCCTTCCGGAATTTCTGCTACATTAGGGGCCATATGGGGAGATGGTTGTATAGACATGATTTAGTTTTTATCCCATTTAAAAGCGCCTTTCAGCAAAATATAGACAAATCCTGCCAGCACCAAGGCAATAAAAAGCAACATTTCGAGAAAACCCTCTTTGCCCAACTCTTTAAAATTTACAGCCCAGGGGTACATAAATATCACTTCTACATCAAATAACACAAAAAGAATGGCAATGAGAAAATATTTCACCGAAAAAGGTGAACGGGCATTTCCGTAGCTTTCTATGCCGCATTCGAAGTTTTCCAGCTTGGCTCTGGAGAACCTTCGAGGCCCAATAAAATGGCTGATGGCGATGGTACTCACCACAAATCCAAGCACCAAGAGCATTTGAATCAGCACCGGTATATAGTCTTCAGGCATTTCTTTTATTTGTTTGTGAAATGAATAACACTTGTGTTTTTATTTTGTTCATAAAAATAGAAAAAAATGTAATGCCACATAGTGGAAAGTGGGAAAAGTAAAAAATTGGAAAGTAAAAAGGGCATGTTTGAATAGATTAAGCTTTTAAGTGTCATATTGAACTTATCTCCTAATAATTTATTTTTCAACAAATTATGCGGACTGATGCATTCTGCTTATTTTTGTGAGACGGGTTGGAGTTGGCGATATATTTTACACTTAATATTAAGCAACACATTGGATAGAACTATAAATATTTTACATCACTCTAAAAACCCAAATAGAAGATTGCAAAGACCATCCCAAATTATTAAACAATTAAGGTGAAGATTTTTTTACACATATTAATTTTTTATTTTGTGAGACTTCAGTTGCACAGATTGATATTAATTCCATTGATACTAATCAGTGGAGTGTTAATTTTATGAAGCAAGGAGGATACTCTGCATTTTCAATAATTTTGTATATTTGTTGTAAATATTTGTTTATGAACGATAAAGTTAAATATTGGGTTGAGTTGTCGGATTATGATTTTGATACAGCTATAGCCATGCAGCAAAGTAGCAGGTATTTATATGTTGGATTTATGTGCCATCAGACAATAGAAAAAATACTTAAAGCATATTTCAATTCAACAAGTAATGAACCGGCTCCATTTACTCATAGTTTGTCGTATTTGGCAAAGAAAGCGAATCTTTATGATTGTCTTACTGATGAGTTTAAGGATTTTATTGATTTATTAGAGCCACTGAATATTGAAGCTCGATACCCATCACATAAAGAACGATTGATGAAGAGTCTTTCAAAGCAAAGATGTGAGACAATTTTGCAAAATACAAAAAATATGCAGCAATGGATAAAAGAGAGGTTATAGATAAATTGTCAAGATATAAGATTTTGTTATCAAAGCATTTTGATATTGATAAGATTGTCCTTTTTGGTTCTTATGCGAAAGGAAATCAAAAGGATGATAGTGATATTGATGTAGCAATAATTGTTAACTCGGTGGATGAGGATTATTTTTCCTACGCACCGCTTCTTTGGAAACTTAGGCGTGAAATAGATGATAGAATTGAACCTATTTTGATTGAAAAAAATCAAGATGAGAGTGGTTTTCTGAATGAAGTTTTGACTTCTGGTTTAATAATATAAATCAGGCGTCAACTTATCCTTTGTATAATAGTTTAGGCAAACAGTAATAGATTAAAGCTTTCAATATGGAAACAAAAATACCAAAACGCAAATTAGGGAAAAGTGGACTCGAAGTTTCTGCAATCGGTCTCGGTTGTATGGGCATGAGTTTTTCTTATGGTCCGCCACCCGACAAAAAAGAAATGATTTCTTTAATCCACTCAGCGGTGGAACTGGGGATTACTTTTTTTGACACGGCTGAAGTTTATGGCCCTTTCATAAACGAAGAACTGCTTGGCGAAGCCTTGCAGCCCTTTAGAGAAAAGGTGGTCATAGCCACAAAATTTGGCTTCGACATCAAAAGTGGTATATCGCAACTTGACAGCCGACCGGAACACATCAAACAGGTTGTAGAGGCATCCCTCAAACGGCTTAAGGTAGAGGTCATTGATTTATTATACCAGCATAGAGTGGACCCCAAAGTGCCCATAGAAGATGTTGCCGGTGCAGTAAAGGAATTGATTAAAGAAGGAAAAGTTAAGTATTTTGGCTTATCAGAAGCCGGTGCAAAAACCATTCGAAAAGCACATGCGGTGCAAGAAGTAACGGCACTTCAAAGCGAATACTCCCTTTGGTGGCGAGAGCCTGAAACCGAAATTTTTCCAACCCTCGAAGAATTAGGCATTGGGTTTGTCCCTTACAGTCCACTTGGAAAAGGCTTTTTAACCGGGCAAATAAACGAAAACACCCTTTTCGACAAAACTGATTTTCGAAACACCGTTCCCCGTTTATCGCCTGAAAATCGCAATGCAAATCAAGGTTTTGTTCAATTGCTAGCGTCTATGGGAGAACGCAAAAATGCAACTCCGGCGCAAATTGCCTTGGCTTGGATATTGGCACAGAAACCATGGATGGTTCCCATTCCGGGCACTACTAAGCTGAATAGGTTAATCGAAAATATAGGAGCATACCCTCTGGTACTTTCTAAGGATGACCTCCTTGAAATTAATACCGGAGTTTCAAAAATCACTGTTCAAGGAGGAAGATATTCCGAAGGTGCCGCAAAATTGATTAATCGTTAATTTAACAACAAAACATACAATGGAAAAGCTTTTTATTTCACTATTTTAGGGATTTAATATAGATAATTTACTATAAACCAGACTTATGACTTTGAAAGCTTTCTTGCTTTTTCTTCTACTCCCAGCTTTGACTCTTGGGTAGAAACACGCTACTTCTTACGCAGAAGCCAACCCCGGTGTACTGAAAGTGATCATTGATGTTTCATCCGATACGGCACATTTAAAAAGTTTGATCGGCCTGTTTGATGAAAATGACCTTTCAAATCTTAAGAGCTTTTTCAACAGCGCAGAAGCATTAAATTTTCAAACTCTAGCCAGGGACAATTCGATGAATATAATTGATTTGGTAAAAAATAAACTGGACAGCCTACTTAAAAGAAAAATTGACCCTTGTATTATCATGGCCAGCGACACAGCTTATGCAACATTCAATACAAGACTGGAGAACGAAGTCACTCGCCCCCTCATCCTTTGGGTGAAGAAATCCTATCCTATGTGTCAAATGCAAATTGAGATATGGGGATTTGGAGAAAAACGCTTCAAGTAAACTATAAACGGCTCGATTTGAGCCAATATTTTCTTGTTGAAATAAAAACTTCAATATTTTTTCGAATCACAATTTTATTATTTTTGTAATGATAAAAACACAGTTCTTATATTAACTAAAACAAAAAATTATGAAAAAGTATTTATCAGTTATTGGTGCAGTTCTTGCCATTATTGGCTGTTTTTTACCTTGGGTTTCCGTTATGGGTTTCTCCATGAATGGATTTCCGGGAGGATTAGGAGGAAATCCAGGAATTCTAGTCGTGCTTTTCGGAGTGCTTTGTGGCATTTTTTCATTTCTTGGAAAAAAATGGTCTTTAATTACTTCAATTGTTTTGGCTTTACTTATGGTTGTATGGGTAATTAAACAAATCATGGATGCTCATAAATTTGGTGAAGGAGTATCTGTTGGTATGGGACTCTATTTAATATTAATTGCCGGAATCGTAATTTTAGTAGGCAATTTTATGGGTATGAAAGGCGAGAAAAAGGAAGCATAAAAATAAAATCTTCAACATCGAGAGGTTGTGGTTTCCGCAACCTCTTTTTTTATGCCCAATACAATAATGCATGCAAATTGGATTTTTGAAATTCCCCCGCAATTGGTACACTCCAAATAAATATTTCGAGAAAAACCTCAAACCCAAAAGAGTGATTAATATTTAAAACTTATTTCAAATAATTAAAGGTTCATTAATGAAAAATGGTAATTTTGTATTAGCTGATTTATTAATAAAATATGAGAGCATTAACATTAGAAGGCATTTATCATGATGGACTTGTAGAAATACAGGAGTCTGTTAATTTTAAAGAACCAATGCGTGTATTGGTTGTGTTTATTGATGAAATCAAACCCAAACGAAAATTAACACACAAATTTTCTTTTGCCAAATCGTTGGAGCTTACAAAAAATTGTAAGGGAAAGCTAAGTGATGAAGTAATTAACGAAAGGCGCACTGAAAAATGGTGATATTTCTTGATACTTCGACTCTCGTAAAGCTTTATTATAAAGAATCAGACAGCGAACAGCTTGCAAAATTGATTTCAAATAAAGCCGATAAAATTTTCCTTTTTTGAAATTGCCAAAGTTGAATTTACTTCTGCTATATGGAAAAAAGTAAGAACTGGAGATATTGATAAAGAAACTGCATTGAAAGTAATTGCTTGTTTTGAAAATGATTTTGAAACCTTTAATTGGATATATGCCAATAGCGCCATTTTCGAAATATCAAGTAGTTTATTTCAAAAATATGGTTTAACCAGTCTAAGGACATTAGATGCCTTACAATTAGGCGCTTGCATTAGTGCCAAATCAGAAATAGATATATTTCTTACAAATGACGTTTTCTTACAGGAGTTATTTGTAAAAGAAGGTTTGTCTGTAACTTTGGCTTAAAGTCATATCTGAACTAGAGGTTTGGAGTTTTGGATTTTAAATAAATATACTATAAATACCTGGGCTTTACCCATATGACTTGCTGAAACAAGAAAAATATGGTTACATTGCAGTGTTTAATACCAATATTGTTATGACGATAGAACAACTGAAAAACAATAGAACCAAAACTTGGACTATCATAGGAATTATTGTTTCTTGGACTACATTTTGGATGTTTCTATTTTCCCCATTTGGATTACTTGTTTGGATTGGCATTTTGATTTATTTAATCATAAAAAGATCTAAACTAAAATGGTATTTCATGCTATCGGCTTGGCTTTTTGTTCCAAGTTGTAGTTTTTTGGTTGGTACAGTTCAATATGCAATTGGAACTGCATCAATTCAAAGTATTGGAGGACCTCGGATTTTTTATGGGATTGATAAAGAGACACGAGTGGTGTCCGTTTCATCAGGTTGTATTTTTGTTGGTTTTGAACCTTTTGTTTTCTTAGCAAACAATGCAGCGGTTAGACTTTGGACAAACCTATTCGGTTATCAAAGGGGTTCATACAAAGGGGTGTTCCCGACAGAAGATGAAGCTCAAGAAATTATTAAATCTGCCGACACAATAATTGTTAAGTACAATGACAACTTTTTGCAATTTAATTATTCTGGTCAAATTGTAAAGGTGGATACTTCTGATTTTAATTATTATCGCAAACATTCAAATGATTTTGATACGGTTGTTGGCAAGACCATTAATCACGAATGTTTTGTTTTTCAACAGTTTTCCAGCCAAGACCAAGAAAGAAGAAGAAAACAAATTTTTATTGTGGATATTAGTAAAAACAAATTATTAAAAATGTATTTTGACTACTAATACATGCCGATGGATTAAAAGGATTTAGAATTAACTTGCTGAAATACTGCATTTTCGAATGAAGGGTTTTATATCCGCCATGAATTAATGCGGAATTCATTACTTTTGCACCCTTAAATTATTCATTATGTCATTAAAATGCGGAATTATTGGTCTTACCAATATTGGAAAAACTACTTTATTTAATTGTATGTCAAAAACTCGTGCCCAATCGAGCAATTTTGCATTCAGCACCAACAAGTCGAACATGGGAATGTGTGATGTGCCCGATCCTAGATTATGGGAATTAGACAAGCTGATAAAAGCAGAAAAAGTGGTTCCGGCTTTGGTGGAATTGGTGGATATTCCGGGCTTAGCTAAAGGTGCCAGTCAGGGAGAAGGCATTGGGAACTCATTTCTGGCGGATATTCGTCAAACGGATGCCTTGATTCATGTGCTGAGGTGTTTTGATGACGAAAATTTAGCCCACATTGAAGGCAGTGTAAATCCGGTTAGAGACAAAGAAATTGTGGAACTTGAACTCCAAATAAAAGACTTGGACCAAGTAGAGAAGAAGATTCTAAGAGCTGAAAAAGCAGCCAAAACCGGAGATAAGGATGCCAAGAAAATGCTGGAAGTCTTGCATGCCTATAAAGCACATTTCGAGAATTTTGCCAATGCCAGAACCATAGACTTAGATGCAGAAGACAAAAAGTATGTAGCTGATTTAATGCTTCTTACCGATAAACCGGTAGTATATGTGTGCAATGTTGACGGCGATTCAGCTATAAGCGGAAATGCGTATTCCGAAAAATTAAAAGAAGCCGTTAAAAATGAAAAAGCCGAAGTATTGGTAATTGCAGGTCAAATGGAAGCCGAAATTGCGGAATTAGAAAGCATGGAAGACAGAGAAGTCTTCTTACAAGATATGGGACTTTCTGAGCCGGGGGTGAATAAACTGATCCGTTCGAGCTACCGTTTGTTAGATTTGATTTCCTTCTTTACAATAGGGGGAAAAGAAAATAGAGCATGGACCATTCCCATGGGCGTGAATGCTCAAGTGGCTGCAGGCACCATTCACAGCGACTTAGAAAGGGGATTTATTCGTGCAGAAGTTATCAAATATAACGATTTTATTCAATACAAAACCGAGGTGGCTTGTCGAAATGCCGGCAAAATTAGCTTAGAAGGAAAGCAATATATTGTTGAGGACGGCGATATTCTCCATATACGATTTAATGTTTAAGTCATAATCATGCATAAACAGCGACTCGAGGCATTTAGTGACGGGGTATTGGCCATCATCATCACCATTATGATTTTGTCCATAAAAATACCTCAAAGCAGTGATTGGACAAGCATTCAAAACTTGATTCCTGCTTTTATCAGTTATTTATTGAGTTTTGTTTATATTGGTATTTATTGGGGAAACCACCATCATTTGTTGCATTCGGTGAAGCAAGTTTCATCAGGGATGATTATCACCAACTTGAATTTACTTTTTTGGTTATCCTTAATTCCATGGGCTACAGGATGGATGGGAGAAAACCATTTTGCATCCAACACCGTAGCAATGTATGGAACTATACTTATGTTAAGTGGAATTGCATTTTATATGCTTATGGTACAAGTAGAAAAAAACGCTCATGATTTGGATGCACTCAAAAAAGCCTTTCGAATATTGAACAAAAAAGGAATTGCCTCTACTATTGTTTATTTTCTTTCTGTACCCATGGCCTATGTAAATCCGCTTATCTCAGGCATTTTCTTTATTGTTATCAGTGTCGTATGGCTGATCCCGGATAAGAATATTGAAAAGGCATTAAAAGAGATGCAGTGATAAACTTACGAAGTTTTTTGAAATTAATTTTTTGAAATATATTCTTTGTAAAGCTCATGTACCAATCCATCAGCTAAGCTAATTTGTGGCACAAAAACGTGATCCACTTTGGTCCATTTACATACTGCATTAAATATTTCAACGGCAGGTATTATAACATCTGCTCTGTCAGGTCGCATTCCTAAAAAATCGATTCTTTCTTTAACTGTATAATTACTTAGGTGTTCCAAGGCGTATTTTAAGTTAACCGTGGTAATCATTTTTGATTCTTTGTTCCCATAAAGTTTTATTAGTTTGTTGATATTTCCACCACTTCCAATGCAAAAAACTTTATTGGCTGAACGCCTGAAATCTTTTAACCATTTTTTCATTCTATCCCACTCTTCATCTGTTGTGTTTTTATTCAAAAGGCGGATGGTACCAATTTCAAAACTATTGGTATTGATAATTTGATTTTCTTTTAAAATGGTAATTTCGGTACTACCTCCTCCCACATCAACAAACATAGTATAATCGCAACTTTCTGGAATGATGAAACTATCAGAGGATGCGATAATGTTAGCTTCTTCAAAACCGGTTAGAATTTTTATTTCAACACCGGTTTCCATCAAAACTTGCTGAATTGCTTGGTAGCTATTGGTAGCTTCTCGCATAGCAGCAGTAGCACATGCACGAAAAGAAACCACGTCGCTAACGTCAATCAATAATTTATATGCTTTAATAGTATCCACCAATTTTCGAATCTTTGTAGGTGATATTTCATGTCCATTCTTGAACACGTCCATTCCCAAGCGAAGCGGAACCCTGATGAATAATTCCTTTTCAACAGTTTTGTTCCCGTTATGCCCTATTACATTGGACACAAGCAATCTAGCGGCATTTGAGCCTATATCAATTCCGGCAAATAACATAATGGCAAAAATAATTAAATAACAAGCTCTTTTAGGTAATTGTAAAAATCTATTTGAGACCGAACTTCAGAATCTTTATTCGTTTTTTTGTATTCATTTAATTTATTAGGTTCTATTACTCTGGCTTTGCAGTTATCTTTAAGTTGAATCTCTAATAAATTTCGAAGTTCATTTTGAATTTCCAAATCATAAATTGGACAGGTAGCCTCTATTCTAAAATCGAAATTGCGAACCATCCAGTCTGCTGATGAAATATAGAATTTTTCATCACCATCATTATGAAAGTAAAAAACACGTGAATGTTCGAGAAATCGATCAACGATACTAATGACTTCAATGTTTTCACTTAATCCTTTAATACCAGGTACTAATATGCAAATCCCTCTAATAATTAATTTGATTTTCACCTTCGCATTATTAGCAAGATAAAGTTTACGTACTATGGTTTCATCAACTAAATTGTTAAGTTTAATTATGATCTCTGCCTTTCTACCTTGTTTGGCTAAATCTATTTCTTTTTGAATTCTTTTTAAAAAGTAATTTCTTTGAGAGAAAGGGGATACAATCAATTCTTTAAATCGAACCGGTTTATAATTCGCTTCAAACATATCGAAGATTTTATCGATATCGAGAGTGATCTCTTTATGACTTGTCATTAGAGCATCATCCGCGTATATTTTTGATGTTTCTTCATTAAAATTACCGGTGCCAATGTATCCATAATTAATGTTTTTGTTGTTCTCTTTACTTTTGATGAGCATGAGCTTACAATGTACTTTTAATCCGGGAATCCCATGGAGAATTTTAACGCCTTCTTCCTGTAGTCTTTCAGCCCAATATATATTGGCTTCTTCATCGAATCGAGCTTGAAACTCTAAAAACACTTTTACCGACTTGCCATTTCTTGCCGCATTGATTAGAGAATTGATGACATTCGAATTTTTCGCGACCCGGTAAAGAGTTATTTTTATTGATTTAACCCTTGGGTCGATTGATGCTTCATGTAACAAGTCAATTAAATATTGGAAAGATTGGTATGGGTAATGCAGCATGATATCCTTTTGCTTAAGAACTTTAAGGATGCTGCTGTTATCCTTCAAATATTTATGCTTTAATGCAGGAATTTTTTCATATTCTAAATCTTTATCGCCCACATTGGGAAATTGCATAAAATCTTTGAAATTATGATATCTTACCCCACCTATTAAGCTATCTTCTTTAGAGATATGTAACTTACGGGTAACAATTTTTAGCAATTCATTGCTAATTTCTTTATCATAAATAAACCGCACAGCCAAGCCTAATTTGCGCTGTTTTAAGCTTTGAGAAATTCTTTCCATAAAGCTTTTTGAGACATCATTGTCAACATCTAACTCTGCATCTCTAGTAAATTTTATGGTATAGGCTTCAAATTGATCATAGTTGAAAGTTGCGAAAACATCGCTCAAGCAATATCGAATTACATCATCGAGTAAAATAATATATTTACTACCATTAACTTTTGGTAATATCAAAAAACGGGAAACAGAAGAAGTTGGGACTTCTATTAATGCGTAATTTTCTTTAGAGCTTTTGTCTTTACACCGCATCAAAATAGCTAAGTATATTGACTTATCTCTAAGTATTGGTAAGGATTTGATATTGTTTAATAATATGGGAAATAAATGGGTACGAATGGTTTCGTTAAAATATTGTTTTACATACTTCCCTTGCTTTTCATTTAATTGCTTTTCATTGACAATAAAAATTTTTTCTTTTTCAAGCTGGCTAACGATATCAAGATATATTTCTTGAAATAAAACTGTGTTTTTTTGATCAAGACTAATGATTTGTTTTAAGATTTTTTTGGGATCGAAATTTCCTTTCTCATACTTGTTCTCATTAAAGGCAGCCATCCTATTCAATGTAGCAACTCTTACTCTGAAAAACTCATCTAAGTTGTTTGAATATATTCCAAGAAATTTGAGTCTTTCAATTAAGGGTGTTTTCGGGTCTGCAGCTTCTTGCAAAACCCTAAAATTAAAATGCATCCAACTTATCTCGCGATTGGTAAATTTTACGTTTTTTTTAATCATATATATTATTCTAATGTAAAATTTGAATCCAAGTTTGAGTTGTTGATTTTAGGATTTATAATCCAATGCTCTAATATTTCACAATTTGAAATCTTACTCCAATTATTCGTTTTAAATACAATACAAGCAATGTTAGATGTGCCTAATTTTTCTATTTGTTCACCAGAAAACAGGTTGAAAAAATCTGTAAATGTAGGATTATGCCCTACTATCATAATTGTTTTGTAATCATCAGAAAAACGTTTGCAATAATTTACCAAATCAGGGGCATCTGAGGTATAAATATCATAATCAACAACTATTTTATTTATTGGGTATTGAATTCCTTTAGCAAGCATTACGGCTGTGTCTTTAGCCCTCAAGGCACTACTGGTATGGATTTTATTAATTTCTAATGTTTTTGCATATAACAACCGAGCCGCTTTCTTGGTCTTTTTTATCCTTTTTTTTATCAGAGGCCTATCATGGTCCGATAACGATGCTTCTTCCCAATAGGATTTTGCATGCCGGGCTAACAAAAG
>CAZJBB010000047.1:0-17187 GCA_964543995.1 uncultured Bacteroidales bacterium | reverse complement strand
ATGGTGGTGTTGAATGGACAAACCCTCCCCCTTTAGTGTATGATGGATTGATGTCGCATCCAAAATTTAAAGAAAATTTTGCTTGGTGTCCGGGTCCTGATTTGGCGGTTTCTACCCGTATTTTTACCCGTAAATATACCACAAGAATCATAAGAGCTGCTTTTGAATATGCCAAATCCAGAGGGTTCGATAAAGTTACGGTTTGCGAAAAACCCAATGTAATTCGCGAAACCTCCGGTATGATGCTGAAAATTGCTCAGGAAATGGCTAAAGCCGATTATCCAAATATTTGGGTAGAAGATGTAAATATCGATGCCATGATGATGTGGCTTACCAAAAATCCTGAAAACTACCATGTTATCGTTGCCGGAAACATGTTTGGGGATATCGTTTCTGATGGCTTTGCCGGATTGGTTGGTGGATTAGGTTTTGCTTGCAGTGCCAATATTGGCCCCGAAGTAGCAGTTTTTGAACCTACCCACGGTTCAGCACCAAAATATGCCGATTATCCTGTTTCTATTGTAAATCCTTGTGCTATGGTGCTTTCAGCAGTGATGATGCTCGAGCATATCGGTGAATTTGAAATTGCAGGCCGAATTAGAAATGCAGTTGCCAAAGTTATCGAAGAAGGCAAAGTAAAAGCGTACGACATGTTGAAACTGAAAGGAACAGCCGAAGTAATTCATCAAGGTGCTGCTTCTTCCACCCAGATGGCAGATGCGATTATTGCGAAGTTATAATACGATTTTCTAACCTATACTTCTTAAAATAAAACCCCGGGAAACAATTCTCGGGGTTTTTCTATGCGGTAAAGAATGGAATTAAAAAGGCCAAAAATTATTATCGAACCAAACTTTTTCAGTAATTTCTTGATTGAGCTGATGGAGTAATTTGTGATGTCCTTTTTCCCACTCGGCTAACCAAGTGTACATTTCTTTTTCGTTGGGATCGTTGGATTGTGCTGCTTGCTGACTATATACCTCTATGGCTTTAGTTTCCATATCGATAGCCGCAGAAACTGCCGCAGCTTCGAAACTGGCTGCAGAAATTTTATTCTTAATGTTTTCGTTTAAAATCAAATTGGCAATGCTGTCATCTTCCGCGTTCATAAACTCTTCGGGTTTTTGGAAGGTAGATGTTTTTTGAAAATGCGCAAATTGTACCGATAATTGGTGAATATGGTTGCTTTCTTCTGCAGCCATGATGTTGAAAATGTTCTTAATGTCTGAATCAGAGGCTTGTTCTGATACTTTTTCATAAAAAGCTTTTCCTCTTTTTTCCATCAGAATGGCAGTTTTTAAAATGTCGATTGTTGATTTGTTTTCCATATGAGTGTGTTTAAGATGATTTATTTTCTCTTACAAAGTTACGTTTTTGTATCAATTACTAAAACAAAACGGATAAAATCTTTACTTTTGTTAAAAATACTTTTTCACATTGAATAAACTCATAACAGACACTTTAGTTCAACTTTTCGCAAAAACATTTAATAGCCATCCTCAATTTATTGAAGCCTTGCCTTCTTCGGGTTCCTATCGTCAGTATTACCGTATACATGCTGAGGATAAAACTTTTATTGGTGTATATAATAGCGATGTGAAAGAAAATCAGGCTTTTATCGGATTTACCCAAACTTTTGCCTCCCTTCACTTGCCGGTTCCCGAAATATTGGCTCTCAGTGATGACTATAAGTTTTATATTTTAAATGATTTGGGAGATCAAACCCTATTTTCTTATCTTCAAGAGCATAGAAAGATTTTTGGTTTTTCAAACGAACTGTTACAAACCTATAAGCGAATCATTGACTATTTGCCCATTATTCAGATACAAGCGGCTAAAAATTTGGATTTCAGTTTATGTTATCCTCGTGCCATTTTCGATAAGCAGTCAATGATGTGGGACTTGAACTATTTTAAATATTATTTCCTGAAATTGGCCCGCATTCCTTTCGATGAACAATGGTTGGAAAATGATTTTGAAATACTTACTGAATTTTTATTATCGGCAGGAACTGATTTCTTTCTCTACAGAGACTTTCAGTCGAGAAACATCATGTTACAAAATGATGACATTTATTTTATTGACTATCAGGGAGGAAGAAAAGGCGCTTTGCAATACGATTTGGCTTCCTTACTATATGACGCCAAAGCCGATATCCCCCAAGAAATTAGAAATGAATTGTTGGAATATTATTTGAAAGTCTTGCAACTTCATGTCCAAATGGACAGAAAGGCTTTTACTTCTCATTATTACGGTTTTGTTTTGATTCGCATTTTGCAAGCGCTTGGAGCATACGGATTCAGAGGGTATTACGAAAAGAAGACCCATTTTTTACAAAGCATTCCCTTTGCTCTTAGTAATTTGCAGTATCTATTAGATCAAAACCTGCTTCCCGATAATATTCCTTATTTGAAAAATTTGCTTGAGAAATTGAAAGAATCTGAGGCTATTCAGCAAATAACTCAAGTTCAAGTTCCTTTAAAAGTTCGCATTCATAGTTTTTCATTTAAAAAAGGAATTCCAAGCGATCCTTCCGGAAACGGTGGGGGGTTTGTATTCGATTGCCGAGCATTGCCCAATCCCGGACGTTTAGAGGCGTATAAAAAATTATGTGGAAAGGATGAAGAAGTGGTGAAGTATTTATCAGCTTTTCCTGAAGTGGAAAGTTTTATTCAAAGTACATTTGATTTAGTGGAACAATCTGTAAATCAGTATTTAGGGAGGGGGTTTGAGCATTTGATGGTGTCATTTGGCTGCACTGGGGGCCAGCATCGATCTGTATATTGCGCCGAAAAAATTGCGGATTTACTTAAAAACAAATCTCATCTGAATATTGTTTTACAACATATTGAGGAACCTAACTATGAAGCAGCAAGAAGAAGCATTTAAGAACGGAACGATGCTTCCGATTATGGAAACGTTTATTTCCTTGCAGGGAGAGGGAATCAACACCGGAACTGCAGCATATTTTCTGCGAATTGGAGGTTGTGATGTCGGTTGTTATTGGTGTGATGTTAAAGAATCATGGAATGCCAAAATGCATCCCTTGGTCTCAGTTGATGAGGTCATTACAGGAATGGTGTCCAGTGGAATGAAAACTGTATTGGTCACCGGAGGGGAGCCCTTATTATACCCTTTAGATTATTTATGCAGCCAGTTTAAAACCCATCATATAAAACGCTTTTTGGAAACCTCAGGTTCAGAAAAGCTGAGTGGAGAATGGGAATGGATTTGTCTTTCCCCTAAGAAAAACGCGCCTCCGGTTTCGGAAATATACCCACAAGCGCATGAATTAAAAGTCATTATCACCGAAGAGAACGACTTGATTTGGGCTGAATCGGAAGCTCAAAAAGTAAGTAAGCATTGCAGTCTTTTGTTACAACCGGAATGGAGTAAACGCAATACAGTTACTCCCATGTTGGTGAATTATATTATTGAGCATCCTCACTGGAAGTTATCGATTCAAGCCCATAAATACATTAATATCCCCTAATATGAAAATAAGTAAATCCCTGTTAATTCTGATCGTTTGTAGCTTTATTTGGACAGCCGCATGCTCCCAAGGGGATATGGGTACCGCCTCGAAAAATGCTGAAAAAGCATATTATAAAGCCTCTAATTTTTTAAAGTATAAAAACTATAAAGATGCTTTGGACGAAATCCAGAAAGCGGTTAGATATGACCCAAAGTTTGTTGAAGGATGGCTGCTGTTGGGCGATGTTTACAGCGAAATGAAAAATGCCGAAGATGCCATTGACTCATACAATGAAGCCATAAAATTGGGCTCCGAAAATTTTCCAATCACTTTGTATATAGCAGGTTGCGCCGAATATAGTTTTGGAAAATACCAGGAAGCAATAAACCATTTGCAAGCCTACTTAAAGCACCCTAAAGTTTCGTCAAAAAAAACAGAATCCATTGCAAAAAAAATTAGAAATTGCGAGTTTGCCTTGGAAGCACTTAAGCATCCGGTTCCTTTTAACCCAATAAATATGGGCGATAGCATTAATACTCCTGACGGAGAATACCTGCCTTCTTTAACTACTGATGAAAACACTTTGGTGTTTACCAAACTTCGCCCCAGTGATAAATACACTGTAACCGGTTCAGCAACCGAAGAAGATTTGTATATCAGTCATAGAATTAATGGGGTTTGGTCTAAGGCTAGACCTTTGCCTCCGCCGCTAAATTCTCATGGAAATGAAGGGGCACAAACCATTTCATCGGATGGCACCTATATCTATTTTACTGCCTGTCAACGAGAAGATGGGTATGGAAGTTGCGATATTTACTATTCAAAGAAAGTGGGAAACAATTGGTCGAAACCGGTGAATATTGGACCGGTTGTTAATTCAGAGAATTGGGAAACCCAGCCCAGTTTATCTTCGGATGGGAAAATCCTGTATTTTACCAGCAATCGCCCGGGAGGGAAAGGAGGTATGGATATTTGGAAAACCAACATTACTAAAAATGGATTCACCACACCTGAAAATTTGGGCGATTCAATCAATACCCCTGATGATGAAATGTCCCCATTTATTCACTTCGATGGAAAAACCCTCTATTTTGCCTCCAAAGGACATACCGGAATGGGAGGATTCGATATTTTTGTTTCTCGAATGGACAGCAACGGGATTTGGTCGAAACCCAAAAATTTAGGGTATCCCATCAATACCTATGCCGATGACAGTTACATGATTCTGAACAATACCGGTAATTTAGCGTATTTTGCTTCTGATAAAGCCGGCGGACATGGCAAACAGGATTTGTATAATTTCGAGTTATACAACGAAGTTCGCCCCGAAGTGGCCACATACTTAAAAGGGATTGTATATGATAGCGAAACCAAAAAGCCTTTAGCGGCAAAATTTGAGCTAATCGACTTAAGTGTTAAATCCTCCACCATTGAATCGACTTCGGATGCCGAAAATGGAAGTTTTTTGGTGAGTGTTCCCAGCGATAGAAATTATGCGCTCAATGTTTCATTAGATGGTTATTTGTTTTATTCGGAGAACTTTGAGCTAAAAGGGATACATGATAATTTGAAACCATTTTTAAAAGATATTCCACTTAAACGCATCAAGAAGGGGGAAACCGTTATTTTGAAAAACATTTTCTTTGAGACCGACAAATTTGAATTAAAATCAGAATCGAAAATTGAGTTGGAAAAGCTATTGCAATTGCTTAAAAGCAATCCAAATCTGAAAATAGAAATCAGTGGACATACGGACAACGTGGGCTCCGAAGCGCATAATTTGGCTTTATCCAAAAACAGAGCAAAATCCGTTTTCGATTTCTTGCAAAATGCAGGAGTGAAATCCGATCGTCTGACTTTTGTCGGGTATGGTTTCTCTAAGCCTATCGACTCAAATGAAACAGAATCCGGAAGGGCTAACAACCGAAGAACGGAATTTAAGATTTTGCAGAATTAGAAATTATTTTTGCTAGGAGTAGTGTTGTTTTAAGCTTTTTTTATTGAAAACATAAATTCATTAATACTTGGTAATTTTTAGTTTTCAATTAGTTAGACTTCTTTTTCTATCTAATATTTTCAAATGCTAATGTTTAATGTATGTTCGGGTTAATTGTCTCCAAATGAAATAAAAGACTACATCTTCCATTTATTTCCTCTATGTAACTTAAAATTACCCAGATTATGGTAGACCATACTATTTTTGATTTTTGTTCTGTATATTTGCTAAGCAAAAATTAAAACTCCACAATATGACTGCAAAAACACTATTTACAATTATTTTGCGAATTTTCGGCTTATGGATTTTATATAAGCTGATAGAAGTGCTAGCACAGACCATTTCAGCTGTCCCTTACCTTTTTGAGGATGAGGGTAGAATTGTAAACCTATTGTTGTTTCAACTCATCATCTACCTCATCATTTACCTTGTCGTTCTCAGGTTGTTGATTTTCAAGCCGGAGTATATTATAAAACATCTTTCGCTAACGAGAGGCTTGGAAGAAGAATCCTTACACGAAATGCTGCCACAATCTACTATCATTCATATCGCTATAATCGTTTTGGGTGGCATTTTATGTATTCTTACACTTCCTTCTTTGGCAGGTAATCTTATCGCTTTTTGGAAAAACGATCATTCGGTAGATCGTATGACTTCCAATCCTGCTTTTTCACTTATTATTATTGATGGCTTTAAACTATTAGCAGGATATTTACTGATGAATAATGCCAAATTTTTGACGGGTTGGATTACAAATAAAACGAAACAATCGGATTCTGAATAGTTTTATGTTTCATATACAATTTAATGAAGTTGGGTTTTCCTGAACACAGTGTCAGTGAATTACTGTTTAATTTCTGATTCTTCACAACTTCTAAAATAATCCCAAACCGCATCTTTTGGTGGGTCTGCCACTATAAAAATTTCTTTCAAGGAAACAGGATGATTGAATTTTACGCTTCTGGCATGCAAATGAATAGAGGCGTCGGAATTGCTGCGGTTAAACCCATATTTTAAATCTCCTTTAATCGGACAGCCCATGGCAGCCAATTGAGCGCGAATTTGATGATGGCGCCCGGTGAGCAACTCTATTTCCAATAAATAATAATGATCGCTCTTCGTAACCAATTTATAATTGAGTTCGGCAAGTTGTGCTCCCGGATCAGTTTCTTTTACGATATAGGATTTATTATTGGCTTCATTTTTCTTGATAAAATGTTGCAGATGACCCGATGTTGCCGGTGGAGCATTTTTTACCACGGCCCAGTATTTTTTCGAAATGCTTCTTTCTTTTAAGATTTGGTTGATACGCGTCAGGGCTTTATCGGTGCGGGCGAAAATTACTATACCGCTTACCGGTCGGTCAATTCGGTGTGCTACACCCAAATACACATTGCCGGGTTTATTGTACTTTAGCTTAAGGTACTGTTTAATCTTGTCGCTTAATGGGGTATCTCCGGTTTTATCCCCTTGAACGATCTCAGAGGGTCTTTTGTTTACAATGATGAGGTGGTTGTCTTCGTAAAGTACAGAAGATGAAACATCTAAATCATCAATATTGTTCTTTTTCATTGGGGAAGTTTAGCGATTTTACATCGCTGATATAAGAAGTAACCGATCCGATAATTTCTTCACTTAAATTGGCATAACGCCTTAGAAAACGAGGAGAGAATTGTTGGGTAATCCCCAGCATATCATGCAAAACCAATACTTGGCCATCCACTTTACTTCCGGCACCGATTCCGATCACAGGAATTCGTAACTCACTCGAGACTTGTGCTGCTAAAGAGGCAGGAATTTTTTCTAAAACAATAGCAAAACAACCAGCGGTTTGCAATTTATGAGCATCTTCAACCAATTTAGAAGCTTCTTCCGGTTCCGTGGCTCTTACAACATAGGTGCCGAATTTATGTATGGATTGAGGAGTCAAGCCTAAATGACCCATCACCGGAATTCCGGCAGATAATATTCTTTCTACGGATTCAATAATTTCACTGCCGCCTTCCAGCTTTACCGCATCTACTCCCGATTCTTTCATAATGCGAATGGCTGAATTTAATGCTTCTTTTGAATTCCCCTGATAGGTGCCAAAAGGAAGGTCTACGACCACCAAGGCTCTATTTACACCTCTTTGAACCGAAGAACCATGGTAAATCATTTCGTTTAAAGTAATGGGCAAAGTCGAACGATATCCGGCCATAACATTGGAAGCCGAATCTCCCACTAGAATTACATCCACTCCGGCATTATCTAAGAGTCTGGCCATGGAGTAATCATAAGCAGTCAACATGGCAATTTTCTCTCCCTTAATCTTCATTTCCTGAAGGGTATGGGTGGTAATTTTGGGTTCTATTCTGAAATTCGACATGATATTTTTGATTTTATTCCTGCAAATGTATATTTTCTAAAATTAACTACCATAATAAATGTTTTAAATCAGCAAAAACTATTTAGAAAAAGACTATTTTTGTCAAAGTTCTAAATTATTCAACATGCGAGGTTTATTTTGTGCTTTCTGTTTTCTTTGTTTGAGTCTATCCTTCAATTCTTGTTCTACTAAAATTGATGTAAATGCTGAATATAAGGATATTACAGTTGTTTATGGTATATTGAATCAAAATGACAGCATTCATTATATTAAAATCAATAAGGCTTTTCTAGGTAATAATAATGCTTATGTAATGGCTGCTGATCCTGCAATGAGTAATTACGATCCTTCTGAACTTGAAGTCTATATGGAAGAATGGAAAAACGGTTATTATGTAACTACCATCCCTTTTGATACTACAACCATATACAACAAAGAACCCGGTGTTTTTTATTATCCCAACCAGTATGTTTGGAAAGCAAAACGCATCATCAATCCCAATAATCCAAGTTATTCCGACATATGCGAATACAAGATGTATGTTTTGAATAAAACCAACGGGAAACTCATTTCTTCTTCAACCAAATTGGTGAATAAATTTGCGATTACACAGCCCCAATATAGTATTGGTTTTAATTCTTCCAAGACAGCCATTTGGAAAAGTGCGATTAATGGCAGAAGGTATGAAATGATTATTCGTTTTCATTACAAAGAAAAAGATGCCTTAGGCGCAATTACCGACCATAGTGTTGATATTAATTTCGGCTATTTAAAATCACCTAATTTAGATGGGGGAACGCAAATGGAAATGGATTATGGCCCATCTTTCTTCCCCGCCTTATCTAACTCAATTCCTGCTAACCCTAACGTAAGCAGAGTTTGTGGAAATATTGACCTCATTATTTTGGCCGGGGGCGACGAATTATCAACCTATATTGATGTAAATGCTCCCACAGGAAGTTCTGTATTCGATCGTCCGGATTATACCAATATCAACAACGGTATTGGCGTTTTCTCTTGTAGGTTTGATAATATGAAGACTTTTGCCATAGATATTCCTACCAAGGATTCCATCATTGGAGGACGGTATACAAAAAACTTGAACTTTACTTTAGCTTTTTAATATAAGGAATTCAGAGGGTATTTCTCTTTTGTGCCTTTTTGTCAGCAAAGTTTTCATTCATAGCCTTTAATTAAAATTATAATCTGACATTATTTCATTTGTTGTGTAAGTTTTATGTTTGGCATAAACCTTGACAAATGGGGCAAAACTTATTTAGAAAACATAAAACACATCATCATGGGAAAAATCATAGGAATAGACTTAGGAACAACCAATTCGTGCGTTGCCGTAATGGAAGGAAGCGAACCCATTGTAATTCCGAACAGTGAAGGACGTAGAACAACGCCTTCAATTGTTGCATTTGTTGACAATGGAGAACGTAAAGTTGGAGATCCTGCAAAACGTCAGGCAATAACAAACCCACATAAAACTGTTTCATCTATCAAGCGCTTTATGGGCGAAACTTTCGATAGGGTAACCAAAGAAGTGGGTAGAATGGCTTACACAGTAGTTAAAGGAGAAAATAATACCCCCAGAGTAAAAATTGACGACAGAATGTATTCTCCTCAAGAAATTTCTGCTATCGTATTGCAGAAAATGAAGAAAACTGCTGAAGATTATCTTGGACAAGAAGTTACAGAAGCCGTTATCACGGTTCCTGCTTATTTTAGTGATTCTCAACGTCAAGCTACCAAAGAAGCCGGTGAAATTGCCGGATTGACCGTAAAACGTATTATTAATGAACCTACCGCAGCGGCCTTAGCTTATGGTTTGGATAAAAAACATAAGGACATTAAAATTGCCGTATTCGACTTAGGGGGTGGTACTTTTGATATTTCCATTTTGGAATTGGGAGATGGCGTTTTTGAAGTAAAATCAACCAATGGAGATACCCATTTAGGGGGTGATGATTTCGATCAAATTATCATTGATTGGTTAGCAGATGAATTCAAAAAAGATGAAGGTATCGATTTGAAGAAAGACCCCATGGCTTTGCAACGTTTAAAAGAAGCAGCTGAAAAGGCTAAAATCGAACTGTCGAGTTCTACCCAAACTGAAATCAATTTACCTTATATCATGCCGGTGGATGGTATTCCAAAGCACTTAGTGAAAACTTTAACCCGCTCGAAATTTGAACAATTAACCGACGCTTTAGTACGTGCTACCATTGAACCTTGCCGTAAAGCTTTACAAGATGCCAATATGAAAGCATCTGATGTTGACGAAGTTATTTTAGTTGGGGGTTCTACCCGTATTCCAATTATTCAAAAAGTGGTTGAAGACTTTTTTGGCAAAACACCTTCCAAGGGCGTGAATCCTGATGAAGTTGTTGCCGTAGGTGCTGCTATTCAAGGTGGAGTATTAACCGGTGAAGTTAAAGATGTACTGCTGTTAGATGTTACCCCATTATCATTAGGGATTGAAACGCTAGGAAGTGTGATGACCAAATTGATTGAATCTAACACCACCATCCCGACAAAAAAATCAGAAGTGTTCTCTACTGCTGCCGATAACCAAACTTCGGTTGAAATTCATATTTTGCAAGGTGAGCGTCCTATGGCCAACCAAAACAAAAGCATTGGTCGCTTCCATTTGGATGGCATTCCACCCTCACCAAGAGGTATCCCTCAAATTGAAGTAACTTTTGATATTGATGCAAATGGTATCTTAAATGTATCTGCAAAAGACAAAGCTACCGGCAAATCACAAAACATCCGTATAGAAGCCTCTTCAGGTTTGTCCGAAGCCGATATTAAACGCATGAAAGATGAAGCGGCTATGAATGCTGATGCGGATCTTAAAATAAAAGAAGAAGCAGACAAAATCAACACTGCTGATGCTTTACTTTTCCAAACTGAAAAACAGTTAAAAGAATATGGTGACAAGATTCCGGCTGAAAAGAAAACAGTAATTGAAACGGCTTATAATGAGTTAAAAGAAGCCCATAAAAACAGGGATTTCGCAGCGATTGATACCGCTACTGCAAACTTAAACAATGCATGGCAAGCTGCTAGCGAAGAAATGTATAAGGCTACTCAAGAGCAACAACCCAATGCCAACCCTGGTGAAAATCAACCTCATGCAGATCATAACAATGGCAAAAAAGATGCCGAGGTTACTGATGTGGATTTTGAAGAAGTAAAATAAGTTGGGTTTTAATACCAAAATTGAAGAGCTTGCCGAAAGGTAAGCTCTTTTTTTGCCCTAATTTTTCTTCTGATAACTAAGCACAGCCCAAAGATTAAGTGCTGAAGCAAATGACAAGAGTGCAATCAGTTGTGTTGTGAGCTCACTGATGCCATTGCCTTTTAAATACACCAAACGCATCACTTGCATAAAATACTTTAACGGGTTAAAAATGGTAATGTTTTGTGCCCAATTCGGCATGCTATTGATAGGCGTGAACAATCCGCTGAGAATAATGAATATCAGCAAGAAGAAATACATCACAAACATGGCTTGCTGCATGGTTTGAGAATAATTGGATATCACGAGACCAAAACCGGAAACCGTTAAAATATAGATGGCAGCGAAAAAATAGAGGGTCGCAAAGCTTCCAACCGGAACCAAACCGTAAACCAAGAATGCAATAACAAAACAAATGCTTAGAACAATAAACCCAATGATCCAGTAAGGAATAAGTTTGGCGATAATAAAGCTAAACTTTGAAACCGGACTCACATTGATTTGTTCTATGGTGCCGGCTTCTTTTTCGCTAACGATATTCAGTGCAGGCAGAAATCCGCAAAGAATGGTCAGCAGCATAACCAACAAGGCAGGAACCATGAATATTTTATAGTTTAAGTGAGGATTAAACCAATTTTGAGGTACCAATTCTATATTGGGAATGGGGGAGACTTTGTCGGTTTGCACCCATTCTTCTCTGATTTCTGAAGCAAAATTGGAGATGATGCCTGATAAATAGGCACTTCCTAAACCGCCTTTGGTCCCGTTAACGGCATTAGAAGAAATCATGAGTTTGGCTTTTTGGTCTTTTACCAAAGTGGATTCAAAGTGGAGAGGAATTTCCATAATGATATCAGCCTCATCTTTTTCTACTTTTTGTAATGCCTCATTATAGCTTTTTGAAACATCTGCAAGTATAAAATAGTTGGACGACGCAATTTTTTCAATCAATCGTTTGGAGTATGGACTGTGGTCGTTGTCGATAACACTGAGGTTGATGTTTTTTATCTCAAAGTTGGCAGCCCAAGGCAAAACCAAAAGCATGATGACTGGAAATATAAATATGATCCTCGGCAAAAAGGGATTGCGGAGGATTTGTTTGAATTCTTTCTCTAACAAATAGCGAATCATATTTATTCTAATCTTTTTTTGAATTTCTTCAAGGTAATAATAATGAGCACCACTGCCATGGTACAAAGAATTGCAATTTCGAGAAGTACTGAAGATACCCCGGATCCTTTAATCATAAAATTTTTAATGGCAATAATAAACCATTTGGCGGGGATGATTTTAGAAACGGTTTGTAAAGGGATTGGCATGTTCTCTGTTGGGTAAATCATTCCGGATAGGAGCATCACCGGCATCATAAACACCATTCCTGAAACTAACATCGCTGCCATTTGAGAATTGGTTAGTGTTGAGACCAACATTCCCAAGGATAGAGAAACAAAAATAAACAGTAAGGAAACAAAAAACACCCAAAACAAGCTACCAGCAATAGGGATATTCAATACGAAAACGGCAAGAAGCAAAACTGTATTTAAGTTGATAAAGGAAATGATAAAATAGGGGATGGTCTTAGCAATGATGATGAGAATGGGTTTCATGGGAGAAACCAACAGTACTTCCATGGTGCCCATTTCTTTTTCGCGAACAATGGCAATGGAGGTCATCATGGCACAAATAAGCATTAAAATCATGCCCAATACCCCTGGAACGAAGTTAAACGCACTCACCATTTGAGGATTGTACAACAACTTGATTTCGGGTTGAATTTGGTAAGGAACTTCAAATTGTTTCATGAGCTCTTGTTGGTAACTTCCTATGATAGCCGTGGCATAATTGTTTACGGTGGTTGCATTATTAGGATCGGTTGCATCTGCAATAATCTGGATTTGTGCTGTTCCGGTATGTAAGAGGTTTTCGTTAAAATGTTCGCCAAAAACGATTACCAAGCCGGTCTTGCTGTCTTGAAACACTTTTTCGATTTCGGAAGGGCTTTTTATGTGTTTGTACACTTTAAAATACTGGCTCGAATTTAGTCTATCCGTTATTTGAGTGGTTGCATTATCATTTGAAGGGTCATAGATTACAATTTGAGTGTTTTTTACTTCCGTAGTGATGGCAAACCCAAACAAAATAATTTGAATGATGGGCATGCCCAGTAAAATGAGCATGGTGCGTACATCCCTGAAAATATGATAGAATTCCTTCTGGACGAAGGCCAAAAATGTGCTTCGGCGAAGAAATGCAACCCATCTTGAAAATAGATTTGCTGAATTTCCCTTAGGATTTTTATATAAGGTGCTGTTATTCACTTCGTTTTGCTTTTCGTGCCAGTTGATGAAAAACTTCATCCATGGTGGCAGCTTGATAGGTATGTTTCAGGTTTTTTGGAGTATCCAGTGCTTCAATGCGGCCATCCACCATGATGGATACTCGGTTACAGTATTCGGCTTCGTCCATATAATGGGTAGTCACAAAAACGGTAATTCCGCTTGCAGTGGCATTGTATATCAGTTCCCAAAACTGCCTTCGGGTCACCGGATCTACGCCTCCTGTGGGTTCATCCAGAAACACCACTTTCGGATTGTGGAAAATGGAAACTGAAAATGCCAGTTTTTGCTTCCATCCTAAAGGTAAGGCTTTTACTAAAGTGTTCCTTTCTGCTTCAAAGTGCAGGGTACTAAGTAACAATTCTGTTTTTTCCTGAATATCTGCTTTCGACATCCCATAAATTCCCCCGAAAAGACGAATGTTTTCCCAAACTTTTAGGTCATTATAGAGGGAAAACTTCTGACTCATATATCCAATATTTGATTTCACCTTTTCTGAGGCACTTTCAATATCAAACCCTGCTACACTGCCTTTTCCGGAAGTGGGTTTACTTAAACCGCAAAGCATGCGCATGGCGGTGGTTTTTCCTGCCCCATTGGCTCCTAAAAATCCAAAAATTTCCCCTTGCTCTACTTCGAAACTGATATGGTCAACAGCCGTAAACGTTCCGAAACGCTTTACCAAATCATTTACCATGATTACTTTGTTGGTGCTCAATGACCCGGAATTCAAATTATTTGCCGTTTCTTTCATACATCTTATTTTGAATTCGTTATTGAACTTTGCATGCCCAAGTCCATAAAGCAATCTTCAATACTTGCCTTGATAGGGGAAATGAGTATATCGGTATGTCCTTTATCGGTGAGGAAGGAGTTCAAATGCTCAGTATTGTTTTCCGAGTTATGGAAAGTAACATGATGCATATCGCCAAATGCAAAACAGCTTGCTACATTTGGATAGGTTCTAATATCGGTTAAAAGGGTATTCATATCGTGACCTTGAACAGCGAAAAGGGTCTTGTCGAATTGATTTACTATTTCATTTGGAGTCGCAATTTTTAATATTTTTCCATCCATCATTAAGGCGATACGATCGCAAAGATTGGCTTCGTCCATATAAGGAGTTGAAACCAAAATACTTATGTTTTGTTCTTGCAAATCTTTTAACATGCCCCAGAATTCTTTTCTCGAAACCGGATCGACCCCTGTGGTGGGTTCATCGAGGAATAACACGGAAGGTCTATGAATGAGAGCACAACTCAAAGCGAGTTTTTGTTTCATCCCTCCGGAAAGTTTTCCTGCGCGTCGATTTTTAAAAGGTTCTATTTGACTGTAGATGCCTTTTATTAAATCATAGTTTTCTTCAATGCTGGTTTTAAAAACCCGAGCAAAAAAATTAAGGTTTTCTTCTACGGTTAAATCCTGATATAAAGAAAATCGACCCGGCATATAACCTACCCGTTTTCTTATCTCCTTATAATCTTTTACCACATCAAATCCATCTACGGTAACCAATCCTGAATCAGCTAATATTAAAGTAGTTAGTACCCTGAACAAACTGGTTTTTCCTGCACCGTCCGGTCCTATAATGCCAAATAATTCCCCTTTTTTTACCGAAAAACTGACATTGGATAATGCTAAAACTTTTTTGTAACTTTTGGTTACATTCTGGCAAATAACACTTTGCTGTTCATTAAAGGTGATAGCGTCGATGGCAGGAAAAATTTCCATATTAATCAAGGGATTTTAAGTTTCGAGTTCTTATAGCTTTCATTATCAATGCTCTATGTTTAATTGGAGTTCTCCGTACATGCCAATTTTTAAGAATCCGTCATTTTTTACAGCTATTTTTACTGCATATACAAGATTGGCACGTTCATCTTTGGTCTGAATTGTTTTGGGGGTAAATTCTGCTTTCGAAGAAATCCAAACAATTTTACCTTCATATTCTTTGCTTTCCTTTTCTCCAAAGTCAGTAAAAACTTTTACACTTTGACCTATTTTAACCTGAGATAACTGTACGGAAGAGATGTATGCCCTCAATAACATGTGTTCTGTATCTGCAACTCTATATAACGACTTTCCTTGCGCGGTCATTTCATTTTCTTCTGCATATTTTACCAATACAGTTCCTTTTATAGGGTTGATAATGAGGCATTTTTTCAATTGGTCGTCCAATTGTGCTACTTGCAAACCCACTCCGGAAACGTCTTGGCTAACGCCTTGAGAAGTGTTCGCTAAAGTAGATTGTTGGGCAATGAGTTGCTTTTCCAGTATAGCAATTTGAGCAATGATGTCATCCAATTGCTTTTGATTGGCTGCATTGGCCTTCACCAGTTTTTCAAATCTTTTCTTTTCATTTTGAGCCGTCTTGATTTGCTCTTCCAAAGCAGCAATTTGCTTTTTCACATCCGGCATACGACTTTCGGCCGATTTCATATTGGCCAACAATTGCCTTTTCTTTAGGTACAATTGGAGACTATCAATATACCCAATGCATTGATTGGCTTCCAATTGCTGACCTTCTTCAGCTTTAAATGAAAGAATTTTTCCACTGGCTTCTGATGAAACAATAATTTCAGTTGCTTCAAATGTGCCCGAAGCATCTACTTGCCTTTTCGAATGACCACAGGATTGGGTAAGCAAGGTTGCCAATATCAGCACCACGGTATTTATTGTTAAGTGTTTGGAATTTAGTGTCATATATTAAAATGTTTTCAATTACTAATTGTTCAAAGTGTTTTTTAAATTATAATAAGCCATAAGCAGCTGTATTTCATGAAGGGATTTGTCTTGCAAAGCCAAATTTTCGGCATTAATTTCCTTCACCAAATCACTTATCGAGAGGGTGCCATTTTCCACTTTTGCTTCTGCGGATTTTTTAATATTCTTTCTTAAGGCAATAATCTCGTCATCCTCACTCAGAATTGCTTTGATTTTTTCTATTTCGAGCAGCTGTTGAGAAATTTTAAGCCGGGTGTTAAATAGAAATGCTTCCTTTTGAATGTCAACCATTTGATGGTTTAGTTCTATTTTTTGAAAATTGTTTTTCATGCTGTAAAAACCACCCAAATTCCAGCTTAATTTAAAACCGCCAATATAAAAGGCACTAAATTCATTTTTAAGCATATTTAAGCCGGGTTTTCCATAACCACCTTGAACATAAAACCCCAGTTTAGGCAGGTTTCCTGCTGTAATGGCACTTCTTTGACTTATATATAAATCGCTTTGCGCTGAGTAAAGAGCCAATTCCGGGCGGTTATTTTGTTGATTGATGGATAGTTTTGTCTTATCCGGGACAATCAGTTGGGTGTTTTCATCGAGTTCAACTCCTATCATAACCGAAAGCATTTTTCTGTAAGCGCTTTGAGATGTAAATAAGTCGACTTTCCTTTGCTTGGTTTTTAATAGCTCCGACTTAATAACATCCAAATCGGAAGAATTGGCAACTCCATTTTCAGCAAAAGCTGCCATTTGATCAAATCGAGTTTGGAGTTCGTCTTTTAGCAATTCATTTTGATGTAATTGTTCTTTAAGCAATAAAATGCCGAAGAACAATTGATTTACCCTTTCATTTAAAGCAAATAAATCTACTTCGTTTTTTCGTTTATCAACTTCTGCTCCGGCTTGAGTGATTTTTTTTTGCGAATGTATCTGGCCGCCATCCCAAATATTTTGATTTAATTCCACAGCCAATTGGTACTGATCTTTACTCAAGATCGGAAGAGCGTCGTGTAGGGAAAGAGTGTTCAGAGCCGTGTA
>CAZJBB010000046.1:0-17306 GCA_964543995.1 uncultured Bacteroidales bacterium | reverse complement strand
CAAACATTGTTTTCATGGGCATGGGTGAGCCATTGTTAAATTACGAAGCCTTGATTAAAGCAATTAAAATGATTACTTCTGTGGACGGTATGGGCATGTCGCCTCAGAGAATTACCGTATCTACTGTGGGCCTTTCAAAGCAAATAGTTCGATTGGCCGATGAAAACACAGGTGTGCATTTGGCTTTATCCCTACATGCAGCGAATAACGACTTGCGGTCAAGCATCATCCCTTTCAATGATGTTGAAAACGTGAAAGGACTCATTGATGCCTTGCGATATTTTTACAACACTACCGGTCAGCGCATTACCATAGAATATATCCTATTCGATAAAGTAAATGATGAGCTAAAACATGCCAAAGAGTTGGCTGAATTTTGCAAGAACTTTCCGGTGAAAGTGAACTTAATTCCTTATAATCAAACAGATCATAAACAATTTCGAACGGCACAATTAAAAAAAGTGACCGAGTTTGCCGAATACCTCAAGCACATGAATATGGTAGTAAACATTCGCCGAAGTCGTGGAAGCGATATTCAAGCCGCTTGTGGTCAATTGGCAGGGAAAGGAAATAGTTAAATTATTTCCTACTACTCCATCAAGTGCATTTTTGAACGGTTTTGCCATCCGGCATCACTTTTATACTTCGAAAAATAGATTTTTAAGTCGGCATCACTTTTATAGTCGCAGAAAAACACCGTAGTTTTTGCATCGCTTTTATAATTGCAGAAATACCAAAGCCCTTTGTTTCCTGAGGCATCGCTTTTATATTCGCATTTATACACAACCAAATCGGCATCGCTTTTATAATCGCAAACATAGATTTTTACCTTGGCGTCGCTTTTATACTGACAGCTATACACCGTTTGTGATTTCACTGAGGTTGCCCATCCTAATGTTAGAATGAAGGTCACCAATAATAACTTTTGTACTGATTTTTTCATGAGATTAAATTTGATTGGATAAAAGTAAGTATTAATTTCAAACCTCATTCCAAAAATAAAAAAACAACAGTTCGATAAGCCGGATTCTGTTTTCCGCAGAACGGAACTTCTATCATTTATCTGGACCCGTCATCACTGGCGGGTTCAATCAACCTACCCCCCGAGAATGAGCGAGTAACTCATGTTCTGCAAGCAGAAGCTCTCGGTATATTTGGTCTTTCAACCCATAAGGTTTACCCCCGCCCTATGTCACCATAAAGCGTTGTGAGCTCTTACCTCACATTTTCACCCTTATCCCGACGAGTCGGGACGGTAATTTTCTGTGGCACTCTCTGTCTTGCAGGAGTTTCCTCCTACAAGCCTTCCCGTTAGGAAGTATGGTACTCTGTGTTGTCCGGACTTTCCTCCCCGGCAATAAAGCCAAGGCGATAGAATGAACTGTTGTTTCGACAGCAAAGATAAGGAAAACCCCAGTCTTGTTTCTGATAAACAAAAAGTTCTTTTAAATAAGGTAGACGTTGAGCTTGTCTAAAATGCGGTATATCCAGCCATTCGTA
Organism: uncultured Bacteroidales bacterium; assembly: GCA_964543995.1. Taxonomy (GTDB): domain Bacteria; phylum Bacteroidota; class Bacteroidia; order Bacteroidales; family CAIXTV01; genus CAIXTV01. The sequence goes on along the minus strand of CAZJBB010000046.1, from coordinate 15,806 downwards.
ACAAAGTGACTCATCCCGACTGTACGGGAAGCTTTTTAACGGCTTTGGCTACAATAGATTGCTTCGGTAGTTCCAAACTCGAAATGACGCAATTATTCCTTTTTTAGGCAGCACCAAGGATGTTTAACCACACTTAGAATATCCACAATGATTGCAGCAAAGGCAACCTTCTTTGTAAACCAACCCTCCTTTTACACCGCAATTTGGGCATTCTTCTTCGGGGGCAACAGTTCCATCGGGTATGTATTTTTTCAGGGCTCTTACCACTCCATTTTTCCATGTACTGATGGTATCGTTATCCAAGCGTAAGTTGCTGATTAAATCAATTACATAAGTCAGTGGCATTCCATGGCGTAAAATTCCTGAAATAAGTCGTGCATAATTCCAATATTCTTTATCGAAAGAACGGGACAAGCCTTCAATGGTAACTTTATAACCGTCTTTGTCTTTGAATTGGAAGTCGTAGCGAGATCGCTCACCTTCGTCCTTACTTTTTATTACGGTTCCTTTAGTTACTGAAGGAGGTAAAAAGAAATTATCTGCTTTTCCGGTAAATATTTCGTAAGGTTTTCCATCTAGCAAGCCCACCACAGCCAACCATTTGTCGTAATTGTTTTGGAAACGAACGATATCGGCTTCTAATTTTCTTGGGCGTGCAGGTGCTTTGGTTTCTTGAAAGTCGTTGGAATCATCGCCTTTTGTATCATTACTAACCAAAACACCGGATCTTGAACCATCACGATAGATGGTAACGCCTTTGCAACCACTTTCCCAAGCTGTTTGGTAAATGTTACTTACCATTTCATGAGTGGTGTCTTTAGGAACGTTCACAGTAACGCTGATAGAATGGTCAACCCATTTTTGAACCGCTCCCTGCATTTTTACTTTCGCAACCCAGTCGATATCATTCGAGGTTGCTTTATGGTATGGAGAAACGGCAATGATTTCGTTTAAACGATCTTCAGGATATTTCTTTACCTCTTCGGCATTATAATTATTGATTTTTAACCATTTGAGGAATTTAGGATGAAAAACATGGTATTCTTCCCATGAATCGCCAACTTCGTCAGTGAAATCTACCCTTACGTTTTGGTCATTTGGATTCACTTTTCGGCGGCGTTTATAGCTGACCATGAAAACAGGTTCAATTCCGGAGGAGGTTTGAGAACAGATACTGACGCTTCCAGTGGGAGCAATGGTTAATAAAGCAATATTTCTACGACCATATTTTTCCATTTTTTCATACACCAATGGAGCATTGGCTTTAATGCGTTGAATAAAAGGGTTGTTTTTTTCTCTATCAGAGTCGTACATGGGGAATTTCCCTCTTTCTTTCGCCATATTAGCAGAAGCGGAATAAGCCTCAATGGCAAGCAGTTTATGAACTTCCACCGAGAAATTAATAGCGGCATCTGATCCATATCGACATCCTAAAGCAGCCAGCATATCTCCTTCGGCAGTGATTCCAAAGCCGGTTCTTCTTCCATCTAAACTTTTTTTCCGAATATTCAACCAAAGGTTTTTTTCGGTTCTCTTGAGTTCACCATCTTCAGGGTCTGCTTCTATTTTTTCGAGAATTTTATCAATTTTCTCTATTTCCAAATCAATGAGGTCGTCCATAAGACGTTGTCCTTGATGTACATGCTTTACAAATAAATCGGAGTTGAAGGTAGCTTCTTTTGTAAAAGGCTTATCCACATAACTATATAAATTGATAGCCAATAAACGACAACTATCATATACACACAATGGAATTTCGCCACAAGGGTTGGTAGAAACGGTTTTAAATCCTAAGTCGGCATAACAATCCGGAACCGATTCATTAATAATGGTATCCCAAAAGAGTATTCCCGGTTCAGCAGATTGCCAAGCATTATGAATAATTTTTTCCCATAATTTCCGGGCGTCAATTTCTTTGGTGAATTTTGGATCTTTTGAATCAATAGGGTATTGTTGGGTATAGGTCTGCTTATTGACTACGGCTTTCATGAAATCGTGGTCGATTTTCACGGAAACATTGGCTCCGGTAACCTTGCCTTCTTCGAGTTTAGCATCAATAAAGTTTTCTGAATCAGGATGTTTTATTGAAATACTGAGCATCAAAGCCCCCCTTCTTCCATCTTGAGCTACTTCGCGAGTAGAATTGGAATACCGTTCCATAAAAGGAACAATTCCAGTGGAAGTAAGTGCACTGTTTTTAACTTGGCTTCCTTTTGGACGAATGTGTGATAAATCATGCCCTACTCCTCCACGTCGTTTCATCAGTTGTACTTGTTCTTGGTCTATCTTCATGATACCACCATAAGAATCAGAGTTTCCGGCGTTTCCTATTACAAAGCAATTGGAAAGGGACGCAATTTGAAAATCGTTTCCAATACCGGCCATGGGGCTTCCTTGGGGAATGATGTATTTAAAATCTTTCAGCAAGCTATAAATTTCTTCTTCCGAAATCGAGTTTGGATATTTGCTCTCAATTCGTGCAAATTCTTTTGCAATACGCCTGTGCATATCATCAGGAGTTCTTTCATAAATATTCCCAAAGCTATCTTTTAAGGCATACTTATTAATCCAAACACTGGCAGCAAGAGTATCTCCTTTGAAATATTCAGTAGCGTAGTGCATTACTTCATCGTAAGGAATGGGAGTTGGCTGTAAAACAGAGGAAGTGTTAAAATTAGTTGTTGGAGTAGGGTTGCTTTCTTTCATTTCGGGTTGAGGAGTCTCATTTGCTTCCAATTCAGGTCGGATTCGTTTTTCTAAAAGACCATCAAACAACTCTTTTTTCTCTATAAATGAATCGTTTACAACAGATACTTTATTTTCTTCCATAATAACCGTGGAATTGTAAAATTTTATACTTAATTGGTTTACAGTAATCTAAACCGAGAAAACGGTTTTCGGTTTAAAAGTTAGCCAAAGTACTACAGGTCATGGAATCCTGCAAATTGAATTATTAACAGGTTTTTTGTAAGTAACTGACCTTATTTGAATAAGGCTGTTCACTGATTTTTTATTTATTTCAAACCCAAATTAGGTACTTTTATGCCAGATTATTTTTTTTCCAAAACCCAAACGATTGTCGGTGAATTTTAAGTATTGTATATCTATTACCCAGAGATGGGTTTTCATTAATGCAGCATAAGGAAACCTCTTTAAATAGTGAATTTGGGAAGACGACTGCTCCTTTTTAATTGGTTGAATAATCATTCCTGAAAACTGAATTCCCCTTATCTTTCCTATTATTGATGTTTCGAGTGCAATGGTTCCTGAAACAAGCGGTTGTTCTATGGCTTCTTTTGCATGGCGCGTTTCTAAATCGGAGGTGATAATAAATTGTTGTTTTTCTTTGTCAAATGCATAAAAACAACTGGCACACCATGGGATATTATTACTCACCGTGGCCAATGTTAATAAGTGATGCTGTTGAATAAACTTTATGATTCGGGAATCGAGTTCGTTATTTTCAAGGGTCATTAAAAATCAAGGCTTAGTGATAAATAAAATACGGGTTTGTTGATATGATAGTTTTCAACACCCCAGGCATAATCGGCACGCATAAAATATCCTAATAACTTGGATCTCAACCCAAAACCAAAACCACCAACAATGGGTTCAACCTGATTATGCACCGTAATGTTAAATGGTCCTTGTTGAATATTCCAGGTATATAAAGCATTTTTTTCTGAATAGGGATCCCATCCATTCCAAGCGGAACCTACGTCACCAAAACCCACAATTTGAAAATTGTTGAGAAATTCGGAGCGCATGGGGTGCTCAATAAAATATTTAAAAACAGGGAAACGTAACTCGCTGTTAATGACGGCAAATGTGCTACCATTTCGAATGTTTTGTTGAAATCCTCGCATATTGGTTGCCAGGGTTTGGTAGGCATAGCTTTGAGTATAGTCGATGGGAGTGATGGTATCGAAAGTAGGAAATAACCAATTATCTACCCCTCCCATATAATATATTAATTTATTGTTTCCCAGCGACATGCTTCCGGCAATTCGGTTGGCCCAAATAAACAGCTTAGAAATCTTCTTGTAATTTCGATAATCAAAGCCAAAAACAATAAGATTGTTGTTTTTTTCCAAGGTTTGATAATATTCTCCAAATACTTTCCAACGGGTTCCGTAATAAATATTTAGGGCTTTATATCGGGTGTTATCAAAAATAAACTCCCCTTTGAGTCCTACCCAATTATTGGTGTACCCTTTTCTCTGAAGGTTTATCATATCGGTAGACAAAAAGTTCATTTGATCGTAACGATATGATCCTGAGCACTTAACCGCAAATACTTCGTTAAAAGGATACTTTAAAATATAGTGCAGCGAAGTAGAAATTTGTTTTAAAGCAAAATAATCTGAATAATATTTTTGAGTTTGACGATGAAAAACCCATTGCTTATCGGTTCGATTTTTAAGATTTTCGAAGCTGAACATATATTCATTTTCGTCAAATGTAGGCGACAATCTTACCCCTCCAATCATACGGTAATCTTCCAATAAATCGTTTACTCCAACCATAATTAGTGCATTAAAGCCGGGGTTCAGATAAATGGGGCTCCCTCCGCCTGTAAATTGCTGATAACCTGTATTTAAAAAACTAAAATCCACTTGGGTAACCAATTGGTTTATTGAATATTGAACATCGTAATTGCGTTGCTTTGGTAAAACAAAACCTTTAATGCTATCAGCAATCGTGTCTTTTGCCATGCCCAAATAAATAACCGCTTGCTTATTAAAAGAATAATTATTGATGTCCACATGACTGGTATCACTTTTGGGAAAGACATCACTTACTTTGACATTTACGAGTTGTTTTCTCGGTTTTTTAAGTGTTTTGGGAATGGCTTTTAAAGAATCGGATTTACTGCTTTCCACTGTTTGTGCAACTTGAATAGCATAAGGAGTATTGTTTACTTTAACTTCTGAAGGTTTTTTTAATGATTCTTCTTTGAAAAACACTTTGGTTCTCTTTCCTGTATTAAGCAGTTGTATCCATTTATTTGAATTTAAGGAAACATCATGTTCTTCAATGTCGGTGGTATAATCCGTAATAGGGAAGCTATTGGCTGTATAACGGTAATGGGTAATTGTATCAACAGAACTGATGGTACTATCAATTTTGGCAAAATATCGATTGTAAATTCCTGACTTATTACTTAAAAAGCAAATTTTATTAAAAGCAATGCTTAATGGATGTGTTTCGTCAATGGCTGGTGTCTTTGTTAAGTTTATCAAAACATTGCTTTTTTCCGAAAAGTGATAAAGGAAAATATCATGATACTTTGAAAGTGTTTGCCCGGAATATCCTTCCTGCTTTTTTATGGTATCATTGATACGATTGGAAGAAAATACAATGTCTTTTGAGTTATTGATAAAACGGGGATTTAAATCATCGTAAACATCATTGGTCACAGGGAAATAAGTCCTGGAAGCCAGATTATAAACAACAATATCCGTTTGACCTTTGATGTCGACTGACATGGCAATGTTTTTCGCATCCTGAGAAAAAGACAAATCCAATACCTTATCGAAATACTCTAGAATATATCTTTCTTTTTTATGGGTAATGACATCATAAAAATAGAGGTAAACATTCCCTTTTTCTTCAGTTGCATAGGCAACCATATTTCCGGCTGGGTGCCAAGCTAAAACCGGATAAGAATAATCGATCTTCTCTTCCAGGCTTTGTCCTTTTTTATAAATTCGTTTCTTTTTATTACTGTCGAATTGATATACCCAAATTTTATGCTTGCCCATTTGGTTGGTCGTATAAGCCAACATTTTTCCATCAGGACTTAACTTAAGATTGCTATAAACCCACTCTAAATTTTTCTTGGTTTTAAATACCGACATGGAGTTGATTGCCGTGGTATCGCCCGGATAATTTTGAAACTTTTGAGAGTAGTAATCCAACCAATTAGCAATCAGCGTTTTAAAAGTCAATCCAAGTACGTATAAATATCCGCTTTCGATATTTCGACTTACTTTGGTCATATACACAAGATTAGAAATGGTCTTTTCTCCGTAAACGTCATTGATGTATTTCCATATCGAATGTCCGGCTAAAACGGCATCTTCCTCATTTAAATGGTTGAATTTTTGAAACTTCCCGCTTTCGATGGCATTTTTAACTTTATGTTCTAAATGCGTATTCCACCCTTCTGATATATAGGCAGTTAATCCATCTATCCACCAATTGGGGATATTGATAATGGCATTATTTTTAATTTTTGTTGCGATTGATGCCCCATAAATTAATTGATTAAGCATCACTTTTGTAAGTCCGGCTCTGATTTGTTGCTCAAAATGCTTCAGTTCCCCATCGTAATAAATAAAAACTTTATTCTCCAAAATATGGGTTATTCCACCCACATTATATTGCTCATCACTCAAGAGCCCAATATTGGTTTGCTTGAGATCAGAAAGCGTTTTATAAACAATAAATTGAATTTTGTCTTTTGCCTGAAAATCAAGTAAATCCTCAATTTCTTTCAAATGTTCGGAAGCATATTTTGCAGTAAAACCGGCTAATGGTTTACCTCCGGTGTAGAAATAAACATCGAACTTATCGAAACGGTAGTAAGTCCAAAAATTGTTTTTAAATTGCACCCTATTTTTCCCAAATGACATTTGTATGCCATTGTAAAACTGTGCTTCAGTTTTTTGGCTTATAGTGAAGAGCGTTATTACCGCAAGAAAAATAATAATTTTCCGATATGTTTTTTTCACTACAAAAGGTTGTGAATTGAGGGGTAAAGATAATATTTTTTCATCAATATTATAGGCTTTAATGCCCCCAATTCCCTCTTAAAGTTTTACTTCTTAATGCTTTTTTCAGCATTAAAAGAAAATCTTCACGATCCACACCTCTTGCGCCTAAAGTTGTCAGGTGATCTGTATGTACCTGAGCATCAATGAATAAAAACCCATTCGTTTTGGCGAATTCCACCAAATGAAATAATGCTACTTTTGAAGCATTTGGTTTCAGATGAAACATGGATTCACCAAAAAATGCTTTTCCGAAGGAAAGACCATACAGTCCTCCTACTAGATTTTGATTTTCATATACTTCCACGGAATGGGCATATCCCAATAAATGCATTTTCAAATAAGCTTCCTGTATTTCATTATTAATCCAGGTCCCATTTTGGTCCTCTCGTGAAACTTCAGCGCAGTTCCTAATGACTTTCTCAAAAGCTGTATCCATTTTAGTTTGAAAAACGCCACTTTTTAAAATCCTATTCATGCTTTTTGAGAAATGAGCTTCACTTGGAAGGAGCATCATTCTGGGATTTGGAGACCACCACAACTTGAGGTTGATTTCATCATACCAAGGGAATATTCCAGATGCATAGGCTCTTAATAATCGTTTAGGGGTTAAATCACCACCTACAGCCAATAAACCATCTTCATCAGAAAAATTAGGATTCGGAAAATGACAAGACTTGTTTTCTAACCAAAAGGGCATTACAAGTCAAGGTTTTGCTTGATTCTTGAGGTTAGAATGTCAATGCCCACATGATTTGCACCTCCTTGGGGCACAATAATATCGGCATATCTTTTGGATGGCTCAATAAATTGAAGGTGCATGGGTTTCACATACTTCTCGTAATGTTGAAGTACTTGCTGAAACGACCTTCCTCTTTGTTCTATATCACGATGAATAATTCTCATCAGTCTGTCGTCAGGATCGGCATCTACAAACACTTTAATATCCAATCGTTCTCTGACTCTGGGGTTGGTTAAAATTAAAATGCCTTCAACAATAATGACACTTCTTGCTTCCGTGGGGATGGTCTCTTTAGAACGTGCACAAGTGAGGTAAGAATAAATAGGCAAGTTAATAGGTTCGCCTTCCCTAAGCATTTCTATATGCTTAACCAGCAAATTAAATTCAATGGAAGACGGATGATCGAAATTAATCTTTGCTCTATCTTCAGGCGAAGAGTGTCCATGGTCTTTATAATATGCATCCTGTGGCAGTATGGTCACCGAATGTTTAGGAAGTTTCTTTTTAATTCGGTCAACCACTGTGGATTTTCCACAACCAGAACCTCCGGCAATACCAATGATGAGTCTTTTATCTGACATTTTTATTCTTTTAAACCGCTCCCAAAAATATAATAATTGTGGTTTTGCTTAACAAAAGAGTAAAAATATACCTTATTCAACGGTAACTGATTTAGCTAAATTTCTCGGTTGGTCAACGTTGCAACCCCTCATAACTGCAATATGGTAAGCAAGTAACTGTAAAGGAATGGTTGCTAAAAGAGGCACAAACATCTCATCGGTTTCCGGAATTTCAATGGCATAATCGGCAAGTGATTTAACAGTAACGTCTCCTTCGGTTACGATGGCAATAATTTTTCCTTTTCTGGCCTTAACTTCTTGAATATTACTGATTACCTTTTCGTAGGTTCCCTTTTTAGTGGCTATTACAACCACAGGCATCTCCTCGTCAATCAAAGCAATGGGACCGTGTTTCATTTCAGCTGCAGGGTAGCCTTCGGCATGTATATAAGAAATTTCTTTAAGTTTAAGTGCCCCTTCTAGAGCTACAGGGAAATTATAACCTCTACCTAAGTATAGAAAGTTTGTTTTATCTTTAAATACTTTGGCAATTTCAATAATTTTATCGTTCAACAATAGCGTTTTTTCTACTTTTTCAGGAATATCTTCAAGCTGGTGAATCAAATGGAAGAAATCAGAATTGGAAATGGTTCCTTTTTCCTGTGCTAAAGATAAAGCCATTAAAGTTAGAATGGTTACCTGAGAAGTAAATGCTTTGGTTGAAGCTACACCAATTTCAGGTCCGGCATGGGTATAAGTGCCTGCATGGGTGGCACGTGCAATGGAAGAACCCACCACATTGCAGACTCCAATGATGGTGGCCCCTTTAGATTTAGCCAACTCAATAGCAGCAAGGGTATCGGCAGTTTCTCCAGATTGAGAAATGGCAATTACAACGTCATTTTCATGGATGATGGGAGTTCTATATCTGAATTCAGATGCATATTCAACTTCAACCGGGATGCGAGCAAGTTCCTCAATTAAATATTCACCAACCAAACCTGCATGCCAAGAGGTACCACAAGCAACAATAATAAAACGATTGGCATTAATCATTTTCTTTTTGAAGTTAAAAATACCTCCGAGGGCTACAATTTCTTTATTAACATTCAGCCTGCCTCTCATGGTATCCTTAATCGAACGAGGTTGCTCATAAATTTCTTTGAGCATGAAATGAGGGAAACCGCCTTTTTCCAATGCATTTAAATTTATTTCTAATTGCTCGATATAAGGTGTTTTGTCTTGATTCTTTATGGTCTTGATTTTCAATTCTGTATCGAGACGAATTACGGCAATTTCTTCATCATTTAAATACACAACATTTTTTGTGTATTCAACAATGGGGGTAGCATCCGAAGCAACAAAGTATTCTCCTTCACCAATACCAATCACTAAAGGACTGCTCTTTCGAGCTGCAATAAGCATATTTGGATGGTTCTCTGAAATAATTACAATTGCATACGCTCCAATCACTTGATTTAAAGCCACTCTCACCGCTTCTTCCAAGGTAACTTTTTCTTTAATCTGAATATCTTCAATTAAATGAACCAAGACTTCAGTATCCGTATTGCTACTAAATTCGTAGCCACGGGAAATAAGTTCCTCCTTCAATATGGCATAATTTTCAATAATTCCGTTATGAATCATTGCCATGTGACGGGTTTTTGAGAAAAAAGGATGCGCATTTTCATTGTTAGGTTCCCCGTGAGTTGCCCAGCGTGTATGGGCAATTCCGGTGCTGCCTTTAATGTCTTTTCCTTGGGTAAGTCGTTCTAATTCAGAGACTTTACCTCTATTTTTATACAGCTTTAAGGAGTCGTCTAATAAAGCCATTCCGGCACTATCATAGCCTCTGTATTCCAATCTATAAAGTCCTTTGAGTAAAATTGGATAAGCTTCTTGCTTTCCAACGTAAGCTACAATTCCACACATAATTGTATAAGTTAAATTCTTGTATAAGTAAGTCGTAAACGAATTCTGTTTCTGTTATCTGGATTTGTTTTTAAAGTACCGTTTATTAACAAGCGATTTCCTTTTACAGAAGAACCAGAAACTCGTAGATATAAGCCTTTATCTTCTATTAAACCATTTAAAAGTTGCTGTATATACCCTTTAATTCTAAAACGATACTCTTTTTTTGTTGAGTCGTAATATCCTCCAAAAGTGATATCATCTCCTCCTGGGTTGGTATTATCTATTAAAAAATAAACCAATCCATCACTTCCTAAGCGTGCAAGGGAAAGTTTTTCTGGAACCGTATATATTCCTGCATCCGATTGATATGCAGGGATTACCAGCTCTGCTTCATTTATTAGAATATTACCTGTTGAAATAAAATTCTTCAAATTCGGAAACTTTATCACAGTACGAACACCTCCGCCGGGAGCTACATATAAAATTTGCTTACCCATGTTGGTGTCTTTATTGATAAGCTCTTTTTTAAAATCATTATCTGCAACTTTATAACCATGATTATAACCAACAAAGCAAGCACTATCATTACGTATAGAAAATTCAAATGAAGTAGTATCAGAATCGTTATGGTAATATAAAATCGCTTTTGAATATCCTTCACTAAATTCGAAATGAGAATAATTTCCGCCCTGTGAAAACACGGGCGATGTTTTAATGTACAAACCCTTTAGGTAAGAGATAAAGTTGCTATTGTCGCTGAGTTCGGTCTGTCCTGATTTAACAAGTATTTTGCTGGTTGCATAACTGTTGCTCAAAGGAATCCGTAATTGTGGTGCAACATTAGCAGAATTAATCGTAAGCCAAGTAGTGGGCCTGGGTGCAAAACTAAATCCTGTTGGGTTACTAGTTAATGGAGTTGGAATATAATCAATCTTTCTATTAGAAAAATAGGTGCTATCTCTTGTAATTCCCTGATTGAGTTCATATACACTTACATTTTGGATGACGTTTGTATCACCATAATATCCTTTATAGGGCATCACAAGAATAAATGAGTCAACAACAGGATTGGTACCAAAAGAGACACTATTGGCAGAAAGCAAAAGTTGAGTATAAATGCCGGCACTTGTTTTCCCGAATATAGGATCGTAAACTGAGCCAAGTAAAAAAGCAGATAAACGAGAAGTGGGAATTGAATCTTCAAATTCCGACCAAGCTTGGAGTTCAAGTGTATCACTAAATTCTACGTTTAAACGATCACTCGCAGGTTGGACATCCAAGCCCATGGCATCAGGATCTTTTTTGCAGGAATTAAAGAAAACAAATAGAAGTATTACACTTGCTAATTTTATAGTAAAAAGAGTTCTGTTTTTCAAGGCAAGAAAATTAATCGGATAATACGGATTCATTAATTAAAATTTCTTCATAGAAACCATGCACTCCTGAAACTAAATTTTCTAAAGGCAAATACTCTAAAACAGGCATGTCTTGCAAAGCTAAATAAGAAGTAATTTCACTAGGTATGGAAGTCCCTCCAATAACTACTGCATCCGAAAAATCAATAGCTTGTTTCATCAAATTAACAAAACTGGGGTTCTTCAAATGCTTAACATCTTTATTGGTCATGCCGGGCAGTTTAACTTTATTGATAAAGTTCTCGTTCAATTCTCCCTCAAATTCTTCGTCGTAAATCGAAGTAATTATTTTGCTATCGCTAAATAATGGATTGTCTTTAAATGCCAATTTAATGTATACAGGAACCAAACTACTAATCCATCCATGGCAATGGATTACATCCGGTGACCATCCCAATTTTTTTACCGTTTCAATCACACCGCGACAATAAAAGATGGCTCTTTCGTCATTGTCTTCAAAAAAGACTCCGTTTTTGTCTCTAAATTCAAATTTTCTTTGGAAATAATCCTCATTATCAATGAAATATGTTTGTAAACGGGCAGTTTGGATAGAAGCTACTTTGATGATTAAAGGATGGTCATTGTCGTTGATAATTAAATTCATACCGGAAAGACGAATGACTTCATGCAGCTGATTACGTCTTTCGTTAATATTGCCATAACGAGGCATAAAAGTTCTAATTTCCATACATTTTTCCTGTATTCCTTGGGGAAGGAAACGACCAATATTTGAAATATGGCTTTCTTTCATGTAAGGAGAGATTTCCTCGGTAACAAATAACACTCTTGCTTTTCTCATAGGTATTGAATCTAATTTGATAATAAAACTAAAATATTTGCAAAGGTACAAATAATTTAAGAGTTTATCAATCTTTTTTATTTATAAAAACTAATTTTATTGTTGATTATCAATCAATTAAATATTGCAGAAGTTAAATTTTCTTAATTTAGTTTTAAAAGACTCCCTGTTATATAAATGGTTTTTTTAATTTCGCAGGAAAATCAAAACGAAACACAAATGAAATTATTTCAACGTTACAATAATTATATTGGTTGGGCGGTATTTATACTTGCTTCTCTAGTATACATTTTAACATCAGAACCTACTGCAAGCTTTTGGGATTGTGGTGAGTATATTGCTACCGCTACCAAACTTCAAGTTGGACACCCACCGGGAGCCCCAACATTTCAATTAATTGGAAGAATTTTTTCATTGTTTTCTCCTGATGCTGCTCATATAGCGCGCATGGTGAACACCATGTCGGCTCTATGTAGCGGACTTACTATTTTGTTTTTGTTTTGGTCCTTAACCATGCTCATTAAAAAAGTGGTTTGCCCTGACAATTCAGAAATGAATTCAACTAAAATGATCACCATTTTTGGAGGCAGCTTGGTGGGTGCTTTTGCATACGCATTTAGCGATACTTTTTGGTTCTCAGCCGTGGAGGGCGAAGTGTATGCCATGTCATCCTTTTTCACTGCTCTTGTCTTTTGGGCTATGCTCAAATGGGAATCTGTCGCTTTTGAAAAAAAATCATTCCGCTGGCTTGTATTTATCGCTTATATGGTTGGCTTGTCAATTGGCGTGCATTTATTGAATTTACTTACCATCCCTGCAATGGTATTTATCTATTATTTTAAAACCCGTAAAGCCACCGCCAAAGGTATTATTTATTCGTTTTTTATTTCAATAGCCATTTTGGCCGGAGTTTTATATGGTATAATTCCGTGGATTGTTAGCCTTGCAGGTTCTATCGAAATTCTCTTCGTTAACTCCTTCGGGCTACCTTTTAATTCGGGTACCATTTTTTACTTTACCGTTTTAATCGGAGGCTTGGTTTTTGGAATTTATTACTCCCAAAAGAAAGTTAAAGTAGTATTAAATACCGTTCTATTAAGTTTTGCTTTTATTTTAATTGGGTATTCTACTTTTCTTATACTCGTAATTCGTTCAAATGCCGACACCCCTATTGATGAAAACAATCCCGATGATGCCGTAGCTTTATTGTCTTATTTGAATCGTGAACAATATGGCGACACCCCACTATTTAGTGGCCAATACTACAATGCTCCGGTGGTGGATATGAAAGATGGGAATCCATTTTACGTGAGAGATTCGAAAGCAGGAAAATATGTAATCTCTGATTCCAGAAAAAGTTCCATTCCTGTGTATGATGCAAAATACACAACAATTTTTCCCCGTATGTGGAGCAGCCAACAAGAGCAGCATGCCGAGAATTACAAAGAATGGGCAGGTATAAAAAACGACCCGGAAAACAAACATATCCCAACTTTTGGAGAGAACCTCACCTTCTTTAAAAACTATCAGATGGGGTATATGTATTTCAGATACTTCATGTGGAATTTTGCAGGAAGACAAAATGACATTCAAGGATTTGGAGGTCCTATCAATGGAAACTGGATCAGTGGAATTAAATTTATTGATGAATGGCGCTTAGGCCCTCAGGATGGAATTCCGGAGAGCATGAAAAATAAAGGAACCAATAAACTTTATTTCTTGCCCTTGATTTTAGGTCTTATTGGATTGTATTACCATTTTAAAAAGGACAAAAAGAATGCCTTTGTGGTGACTTTACTGTTTTTCATGACGGGGATTGCCATCGAGATATTCTTGAACATGTATGCATTTCAACCCAGAGAAAGAGATTATGCGTTTGCAGCTTCGTTTTATGCATTTGCCATGTGGATTGGGTTTGGCGTGGCCGCTCTTACCGAATGGACCTCGAAAAAAATGCCTGCAAAACCGGCTGCCGTTGGAGTATTCTTAATCTGCTTTTTACTGGTTCCCGGTATTATGGCAAAAGAAGAATGGAACGATCATGACCGTTCAGAAAGATACACCGTTTTGGCTATTGCTGAAAATTATTTAAATTCCTGTGCTCCTAATGCCATTTTATTTACCAATGGCGATAACGATACTTTCCCTCTATGGTATGCCCAAGAAGTTGAAGGCATTAGAACCGACGTTAGAGTATGTAATTTAAGCTTGTTAAATACCGACTGGTATATTGACCAAATGAAACGTAAAGCATACAAATCAGAGCCTTTACCCATTTCAATGACCAAAGACCAATACAAACAAGGTACTCGCGATTATATGCCCACTTATGACCGCAATGACAAAGGCGTTTTCGTTGACTTACGTGAAGTTTTCAAATTCATCATGGACGACAATCAGCAAGTGCAAGTGGGAAAACGATTGATGAATTACTTGCCCACGGGGAAACTCAGCTTACCCGTAAATATGGAAGAAGCGAAAAAAAGCGGAGCCATTGCCAACGGACTGGATTCAAGCATTGTTTCATCTATTGAGTGGACGCTCCCGGAAAGAGTAGTGCAGAAAAACCATATTACCATGTTGGATATTTTAGCCCATTTCGATTGGAAACGTCCTATCTATTTTGCAGTTACCACCGGTAGCGACGCTTATATTGGATTAGAACCGTATTTTCAGTTGGAAGGATTGGCTTATCGTTTAGTACCGGTTAAAACTACCACGTCTATTGATGGTCAAACAGGAAGAATTCGTACCGATATGATGTATGATAACATTATGAATAAATTTTACTGGGGTAACTTAAATAAACCCGGTGTGTATTTGAGTGAAGACAATACCCGTTTATGCCTTACTTATCGCAATTTATTCGGAAGACTTTCCAATGCATTAATTGTTGAGAATAAAAAGGATTCTGCTATGAAGGTTCTGGATAGATGCATTGAAGTAATGCCGGACGAATTGGTTCCATACAATTATTTTATTTTGCCTATCGCCGACGGTTATTATAAACTCGGAGCCAACGATAAAGCCAATAAAATAGTTGAAAGACTGCTAACTTACTGTGAACAAGAGTTGAAATATTACTATTCATTCAGTGCTCAAAAAAGTGCGAACTTGGAAAGAGAAAAGCAACAATCTCTTGCCGTATTGCAACGAATTGTGCAACTTACTACCACCCATAATATTGACCTTTTGAACAAAAAAGCTACCTCAATATTCAATACGTATTACAAAATGTATAGCAGCGAATATTCCGCAAAGTAACGTATTCGTAACCCACTTTAAAAGAGAGGTTTTGCCTCTCTTTTTTATTTAAAATAAATGAAGATAATCGTAACCGGAGTTCATGGCACCATTGGAAAAGTACTAAAGCCTTATCTTGAAAACAAAGGTCATTGGGTTGTTGGATGGGATAAAATAAATACTTATCCAAGCCTCTCTGCTACTGAGTTTATAAAAAATGAATCGCCTGATTTTGTAATTCACCTTGCGTATTTCAGCAAACCAAAGGGGATTGAAAATGAAGCTGAAAAAGTAAACTTATTATGGACTCAAGAAATTGCACAGACTACTAACCAATTAAATATAGGCTTTTTGTTT
>CAZJBB010000045.1:0-17472 GCA_964543995.1 uncultured Bacteroidales bacterium | reverse complement strand
AATTATACCATAGTTATCAATTCTACAAAGGCGGGCTGGCTGTTGGGGATCCTATTGCCGGAACGGGAAATGCCATTACTATTGCTGCTTCAGGTGCGGGGACTTACACTTGTAAAGAAACTACCGGAGTCGGAATTCCAATGGCCGGAAGTGTAAATGTAAGTATTACCAATGCTTCACTTGTTTCTGTTACAGTTTCTTCGGATGTTAACAATATTTGTGCAGGAACCTCAGTAAGCTTCACTGCCACTCCAACCAATGGAGGACTCACCCCAATTTACCAATGGAAAGTGAATGGAAGCAATGCAGGAACCAACAGTGCTTCATATTCTTATGCTCCAGCAAATGGAGACCTGATAAGCTGTGTGTTAACCTCAAATGCAACTTGTATTACCGGCAGTCCGGCGACTTCCAATTCGGTGAGCATGAATGTGAACCCGAATCTTCCGGTTAGTGTTTCTATAAGTCCGGATGCAAATAATGTTTGTGCAGGTACGACCGTTCATTATACTGCTACTCCAACCAATGGCGGATCAACCCCAACTTACCAATGGAAAGTGAATGGAAGCAATGCAGGAACCAACAGTGCCTCATATTCTTATGTTCCGGCAAATGGAGACGTGGTAAGCTGTATTTTAACATCCAATGCCACTTGCGCTACCCCCAGTCCGTCAACTTCCAATTCGGTGAGCATGATTGTAAACCCAAATCTTCCTGTAAGTATTTCTATTAGTCCGGATGCAAATAATGTTTGTGAAGGAACTATGGTACATTATACCATTAATTCGAACAACGAAGGAACATCACCTGTTTATGAGTGGAAAAATAAAGACCTCACTGTAAGTACAAATAGTGCCTCTTTCACGAATATTCCAGCAGATGGGGATATAATTAGCTGTATTTTAACATCAAGCGCAAATTGCACAACTGGCAGCCCGGCAACATCTAATTCGGTTGGCATGCATGTGAATCCAATTCTTCCAATAGGTATTTCTATTAGTCCGGATGCAAATAACGTTTGTGAAGGAACTGCAGTTCATTATACCGCTACTCCTACCAACGGAGGAACTTCTCCTGTGTATGAGTGGAAGAATAATGACATCACCGTAGGAACAAACAGTGCGTTTTACTTAAACATCCCTGCAAATGGCGATCTTATTAGCTGTTTGTTAATATCTAATGCAGCTTGTGCATCCGGCAACCCACAACCTTCTAATTATGTTAACATGATTGTGAACCCAAATCTACCTGTAAGTGTTTCTATAAGTCCGGATGCAAATAACGTTTGTGCTGGTACGACCGTTCATTATACTGCTACCCCAACTAATGGAGGCTCAACACCAGTTTATCAATGGAAAGTGAATGGGAGCAATGTAGGTACTAACAGTTCTTCATATTCTTATGTTCCGGTAAATGGAGATGTGGTAAGCTGTATTTTAACGTCCAATGCAATTTGCCCCACCGGCAGCCCTGCGACTTCGAATTTAGTCAGCATGATTGTGAACCCGAATCTTCCGGTTAGTGTTTCTATAAGTCCGGATGCAAATAACGTTTGTGCCGGAACGACCGTTCATTATTCTGCTACCCCAACCAATGGAGGCTCAACCCCATCTTACCAATGGAAAGTGAATGGAAGCAATGCAGGAACCAACAGTGCCTCATATTCTTATGTGCCAGCAAATGGAGACGTGCTAAGCTGTATTTTAACATCTAATGCAACTTGCCCTACCGGAAGTCCCACGACTTCCAATTCGGTGAGCATGATTGTAAACCCAAATCTTCCAGTAAGTGTTTCTATAAGTCCGGATGCAAATAACGTTTGTGCTGGTACGACCGTTCATTATACTGCTACTCCAACAAACGGAGGAACAACTCCTAATTACCAATGGAAAGTGAATGGAAGCAATGTTGGAACCAACAGCGCCACATATTCTTATGCTCCGGCAAACGGAGATGTGCTAAACTGTATTTTAACTTCCAATGCCACTTGTGCAACAGGCAGTCCTGCTACTTCCAGTCCGCTTAGCATGCAAGTAATTCCACTGATACAAGCTAGCGTTTCGGTAACTCCTTCTGCAAACAATGTTTGTGCGGGAACTTCAGTAAACTTCACTGCTACTCCAACCAACGGAGGAATAACTCCTGCTTATCAATGGAAAGTGAACAATATTAACGTAGGAACCAACAGTAGTAGTTACAACTATTCTCCAATCAACGGGGATTCAGTAAAATGCTATTTAACATCCAATGCAAATTGTGTAAGCCAAAGTGTGGTTTCTTCTTCGCCTATTGCTATGGTGGTAAACAATTTGGCACCTGTGAGTGTCTCTATTAATGCTTCTGCTACCACGGTAACGATTGGTACCACAGTGAATTATACAGCAACTCCTACCAATGGAGGCATTACTCCGGTATATCAATGGAAGGTAAATGGAACCAACGCGGGAACCAATAGTACCACTTTTTCCAATACACCCTTCAATGGGGATAATGTTAGTTGCCAAATGACTTCCAACATTGCTTGCCCTTCCGCAAGTCCTGTTACCTCTAACGTAATTCAAATGACCGTAAATGGAGCCGCTTATTTAGCAACCATCACCAACGATACCTTAGTTTCTCCTTATGAATATGATTTTGATTTGTACTTACAACATACCGGAGGGAGTGCCGATTTTCAGTTGGCGAATATTCAAATGGGAATAAAAGTAGATTCTTTAATTAAAAACGGTGGAACCTTGTTCGATTCCTTGGTATCCTCTTTTTCTCAACTCAATATAAATCAGCAACAAACACAATCAAATCTGCTAATAGTTCCTTTGGCATCCACCGCTGCACAAAAAACCATCAAGATAACAGCTAAATCCGTTTCCGCGGGACAAGGAACCCTAATTTCTAGTTCAGCGCCCGGCACTAAGGTGATTCGAATACGCTTAATCAATAATGTGCCTTTTTATTCAGCAAAGCCCAATCTATTATGGTCTTTTACACTACCTCCTTCTTCATGGGTGACTACTGTTTACCAATTCATTGGTACCTCATCCACAGCAATTACCAATCAAAGCAGTCATGTGCTGAACGTAACTAATCCCTATTTAAACAAACCCATACAGTTTCAAGCACTCAATGGAGACTTATCCTATTGCCAAGGAATCAATGGAACCAATTTGTCTTCCGCTTCTTCGGAAATAGGAGTGAAGTACTATTTAATCAAAAATGGAGTAGCCGATGCCAACAGAATGAGTGGAACAGGAAGCCCCATTACTTGGAGTAATCTAACTGCCGGAACCTATCAATTGGCTGCACATCGAATAGCCACTTATATGGATACCATTTTCAGTACCCCTTATGTGGTATCGGAAATCCCAAGGAGTTTTATCATCAGTACAGCCAATATACGAACATGTGAGGGCTCAACTGTTAACTACACTGCAGAGGCTGCTCCCCAAGGTTCCAATGCAGTATATCAATGGAAAGTAAACGGAAACAATGCAGGAACCAACTCACTTCAATTTTCTAACATCCCAAACAACAGTGATACCATAAGTTGTGTTCGAACTACTATCGGGTCCTGTATTTCAAGTTCTAATTCCCTTCCAATGTCAGTGGATTATTCCCCTAACCAAATAAATGTTCACCTTTTCCTCGAAGGTACCTTTAACCATGAAAGCGGACTCATGAATGAAATTTATAATGGCAACACCGGATTGCTGAACTTTCCAGCAGGCATTGCCGATAAAATCAACATTGAATTTTATAACGAAACCGATTTGAGTTCTCCTCCGGAATATAGTTTTCAAGATGTGGATTTACAAACCACCGGTTTGGCAAGTATTAATATCTCCACCTCCAAATGTTCCGGAAACTATTACCTTAAAGTGAGCAACCGAAATCACTTAAATCTATGGTCGGCAATTCCTATACCTTTTAATACCCATACCTTGAGCTATGACTTTACAACCTCCATGAACCAAGCTTATGGGCCAGATGCTATGGTGCAAGTTTCTGACAATCCTGCAAAATTCGCCTTGTTTGTTGGAGATTTGGACGGTAGTGGATACATAGATCTCGCTGATTTTGCAATTTTCGAACCGGATCTTACCTATGGAAATACAGGTTTTCTGACCACCGACTTTAACGGCAGCGGCTATGTGGATTTAGAGGATTTCATTCTATTTGAACCCAGACTGACTGCAGGGAATGTGAGTTATAATCCGTAGTTTGCATGCTAAGTTATTGGTTAATGGGTTATTATGGAAAGATTCATTGTGGAATTTGTGGTAAGGCTTTTTATTGAAATTCCCATAGACGTAATCCCGAAAACAGGGTAATCGCTCTTCGAAGTAATAAATAATCAATCAACCCGGCACGTGAAGCTGAATTTAATTTCACATTACGCTAAAACCATACGGCTGCGCATTTCGGTGGACAACTTTTGATTATTAATACCGATTGTATATAGGTAAAAGTGCAATATTCGCTTCGCTAAATTGGACTAAACATCTATTAAATAGGCTGTTAGCGCTCCACCAAATCCAATTCCTTGATTAGGTTTTGGGCACCGGCAAACTTATCGATAATAAACAGCACATAACGAATATCTACATTGATGGTACGCTGCAGTGCCGGTTCGAAAGCGATGTTGCCACTCATGGCTTCCCAGTTCCCATCGAAAGCCAAGCCGATTAAATTGCCTTTACCATCCAGTACCGGACTTCCGGAATTCCCGCCGGTAATGTCGTTGTTGGTTATAAAATCGGTGACAAGCACCCCATTTTCACCATATTTTCCATAATCTTTAGCTTGATACAATTCCTTTAATTTTTTATGCACTACAAATTCCCAATTCGAGGGATCTTCTTTTTCCATGACCCCGGTTAAGGTGGTATAATACTCATAATGAATGGCATCCGCAGGATAATAATCCAATACTTGTCCATAGGTTAGCCGCATGGTAGAATTGGCATTGGGTGCAAATTTTTTATCCGGTTGCATTTCCTTAACCCCGGCCACAAACTTACGGTTGCCTTCAGATAGGTTTCCATTGGGGGCTTCCAACTTATCGCTGATGATTTTATAGGCAGCATACAAAGATTGCATGGCGCTAAAAGCCATGTCTTTGTCTAAAGTTTTAAAGTTGGGTTTGGCCAAGAAGGCGTCTAATTTGTTTTTATCGGTAAAAATGGAGGTTTTAAACACCTCAGCAGCATAAGCTTCGAAATTGTTTTTGAATTTTTTCTCTATGGTTTTCATAACTTCAGGCTTAAAAGCAGCATCCAGTTTCCCGGCACTCATTTTAAACATTTCGGAAAGCAAGAGTTGATCAAGGGGAGCATAGAAGTCTTTATAAAACTTTGCGGAAGATTCTTTCAGTCCGGCAAGCAATTTATCTACCTTAGCTTGGCTCAAAGAATCGGATTTCAGTTCTTTGTACAATCCTTCGAAGCTTCGGGCAAGACCCATAATTTCACTGCCGCGAAGTAAAGCTTCAATATAATACCAACGAGGGGTATTATACTGGCTAATATCGGCATAAGAGGTTGAAATTAAACTCAATGCATTACCATATTTTTCTTTTCTGCCATTGTCTTGGGCTACCCAATTTTTGAAATCGTTTTCAATTTGTACTTTTTTATCATAAACATTTAAGCGTTTCAGCCCTTTGGTTTGGCCAATGTAAAATTTCCAGTAATTGGCAATGCTTGCGTACTTGGATGCATATTGAATTCTTACAGCATCGCTTTTGTCCATAAAAGAACGCATGATCTCCAATTTTTTTGCTCGTATGTTTACAATGGTAGGGTTCGATTGGTCGATAGCCATATTGACACCATAAGAGGTTAAAAAACGATCGGTGGTTCCGGGATACCCCATAATCATAGCGAAATCGTTTTTCTTTACCCCTTTAATCGAAATAGGAAGGGAGTGCTTGGGGGCATAAGGTACATTTTCTTTCGCATAGGCTGCAGGTTTCCCGTCTTTCGACATATATACCCTGAACATGGAAAAGTCTCCGGTATGGCGAGGCCACATCCAGTTGTCGGTATCTGCTCCAAATTTTCCAATGGATGAGGGTGGGGCTCCTACCAAACGAACATCTTTAAATATCTCATAAACAAATAAATAGAACTCATTTCCATCGAAAAAACTCTTCACCAAAGCTTCATAATGGGTGCCTTTGGTTTCTTCGGTTTGTATTTTTTTGAAAATTTCTTGGAGTTTATCATTTCTTACTTTCTCGGTGCAATTTGCAGGAAGTTCAGCCATAACTCGACTTGTAACATCATCCATTCTGACTAAAAACTTCACGGTAAGGCCGGGAACAGGAATTTCCTCATTATTGCTCATGGCCCAAAAACCATTGGTAAGGTAATCATGATCCACCGAACTGGCTCCTTGTATGGATCCGTATCCACAATGATGGTTGGTAAGCAACAAGCCTTGTTTGGAAATAATTTCACCGGTGCATCCATTCCCAAATTGCACAATGGCATCCTTTAAACTGGAATGGTTTACACTGTATATTTCTTCGGCGGTTAATTGCAAGCCCATTTTTTGCATATCCACATAGTTCAAACGCTGAATCAACATGGGCAACCACATGCCTTCATCGGCTTTTAAGGTGACAAAACTTAGGGAGAAAATGGACAAAAAGAACACTAATTTTTTCATGGTATGATAATTATTTTTTATTTTTCTGTAATTAACGAATCACTGCTTGGATTTGTTCAGTGTAAGTTTGGATAAGTTTATTCATAAAAGCATCAATTTCACTGTCTTGTAAGGTTTTTTGATCATCTCTCAGCATAAAACTCACTGCATAGGATTTTTTACCTGAGGGTAGTTTTTCTCCTTCATATACATCGAAAAGGTTTACCGAACGCAATTTGGGGTTATTGAGGCCCGTAGCAATTTTTCTGATTTGCTCAAAACTTATCGAAGTGTCAACCAACAAAGCCAAATCTCTACGCACTTCCGGATATTTGGGGATTTCGCTAAAAGTGGTTTTATGGTTTTCGGCCAGTTGAAGAAGCAAATCGAAATCAAAATCGGCATAAAATACCGCTTGTTTTACATCAAAATACTGCAAAACGTCCTTATGTATTTGACCTAATTCCACCAGTTTTTTCTTTTTGCTGAAATACAGCAAGCTTTCTGTAAAGTAGGCGTCAGTATTCGTTTCTGTTTTCAAACTTGTGGGATTGATACCGCAACGTTTTAAAATGACATGAACGAATTGTTTTAAATCAAAAAATCCGGCACTTTCTTCTTTTTTATACCAAGATTCTTCATTCATTTGCCCACTGATAAACAATGCCAAACGAAAACTCTCAGCATATCTTTTGGTTACATCTATGCCTTTTTCTGTTTCGGGGTGAAACAGATAGGTTTTTCCAAATTCATAGAATTTCAAATTGCTGCTTTTCCGGTTCAAGTTATACACAATGGTTTCCAAGCCTCCCGTCAGCATGGTGCGTCGAAGTACATTCAATTCCCTGCTTAAAGGATTGAGAATAGGCACATTGTTTTCCGGATTCAGATTTGGAAGTTTAGCAATATGCTCTGAATGGGTCAACGGATTATTGATGATTTCGTAGAAAGCATTTGCCGAAAGAAAATCAGAAATCTGCTGCACCCTTTGTTCTCTTATTGAAAATATGGATTGTGAAGCAGAAACTCTCAGATTATCAGGAAGTTCAATATTGTTATAACCGTAAATACGTAAAATTTCTTCAATCACATCTGCCGGGCGGGTAACATCGGTTTTGTAGGTAGGAATTTCCAACAGCAATCCGTTTTCTGCTTCCTTTAATATACAAATACCTAAAGCCATTAAAATACTTTTGACCGTTTCTTTTTCAATGTCTTTTCCTATTAAGTCGTAGATGTGTTGATAAGTAATTTCAATTTGTTTGAGGGAAATTGGGTTTGGATATACATCTTCAATTTCCGAAGTAAGGGTGCCCCCGCAAATTTCTTGAATGAGCTGTGCGGCTCTTTTAATTGCATACACCGTAACAGCAGGATCGGCTCCCCTTTCGAAGCGGAAAGAGGCATCGGTTTTCAAGCCATGACGTTTGGAGGTTCGTCGAATACTTTGAGGGCTGAAATAGGCACTTTCCAAAAAGACCCCTTTGCTTTCATGGGTAATTCCGGAGTGTAATCCTCCGAAAACGCCCGCAATACACATGGCTTCCTCGGCATTGCAAATCATCAAATCTTCTGCTGACAGTTTACGCTCTTGACCATCCAAAGTAATAAATGGGGTTTCGTCTGCTAAGTTTTTAATAAGTACCTTTTCTCCTTTAATGGCATTCAAATCGAAAGCATGCAAGGGCTGTCCGGTTTCCATGAGGATGAAATTGGTGATATCGACCAAATTGTTGATGGGTCGTAAGCCAATACAATTCAGCTTTTGCTTTAACCAGTCGGGAGATTCGGAAACAGTGATGTTTTCTATAGTTAATCCGGTGTATCGAGGGCAAGCTTCTGTATTTTCAATTTCTATATGAATTTTCTTCCCTTCTTCGGCTTTAACGTTTGCAACAGAGGGCATTTTTAATTTGGCTTGCAAGTGCTTAAATTCAGAGGTATGGTTCAATACGGCCACTAAATCACGGGCCACCCCAATATGAGAAGTGGCATCAGAACGGTTTGGGGTCAGTCCGATTTCGAAAACCACATCGCTGCTGATATTAAAGTATGTAGAAAGTGGCGTTCCTACAACGGCAGTTGGATCAAGAACCAAAATACCCTCATGAGAAGATCCGATGCCCAGTTCATCTTCAGCGCATATCATCCCTTCGGAAGGTACACCTCGTAAAGCTCTTTTGGTGATTTCGAAACTGGTATCGCCGCTGTACAAAGTAGTGCCTACCAATGCCACGGGTACTTTTTGACCCATGGGTACGTTTGATGCACCACAAACTATGGTTAGATAGTTTCCGCTACCCACATCCACGGTGGTAACACTAAGTTTATCCGCTTGGGGATGTTTGATGCAAGTTTTTACTTCACCCACTACAAACCCTTTTAATCCGCCTTTTACGGTTTCAAAAGGTTCCAATCCTTCTACTTCGAGGCCACAATGGGTAAGCAATTCTGAAACTTGTTCAGGGGTTGGTTTTTCAGAAATATCAATGTATTCGAATAACCAATGGTAAGAAATTTTCATAAATCAGCAAGGTTTCCTAATAAAAAGCAAAAATAAGAATTTAGGCTATGGGAACGTAAATTTCCTCATTAATTATTAAACCCAAGTTATGCACTAGGAGGCACGAACTAATGCATTAATTGGGGTAACCCCGACATAGCAAATGTTTTGAAGAATTTCGAAAATTACATTTGCTTTGTAGTTTCCGCTTGAATTCTTTGCTAATGATGAACATATCAATGAGTTATAGCTTCTTTAATGTTAATTAAAATCTCTAATGCGGAATTCGGGTTAAAACCGATTGTAGATATGTAATATTCCAATTTTCGCTTCGCTCAATTGGACTAAACTTCTATAACATCGGCATTTTATGATAATTAAATAGTACACAGCACGAAAGTTAAAACTTCACCCTCAATTGAGCCGTAATCTCCGACTTCAGGTTTCCGTTAATTTGGTCTAAACCGGAACTGATGATTTGGGTGTTAATATAATTGGTTTGGGCGAAACGAACCCAACACTCCAAGGTTCGATTGATTTTATAATGAACCAAAAGGTAATACCGACTGCCTTTGTTGTATAATGCCGGAATTGAAAAAGCATACAACACATTACTTTCATTTGCATACAATCGGGCATCATAAGAATCGGTATCGAAAATGGCATAGCGGGCAGATAAAACAATGTGGGGTTTTTGGAAAGTATAACTTACATCTTGGTAAATCAAAAAACCATTATACTGTTTCTGACTTTGCTGCTGATAAGCAAGGTATTCAACCCTGGATTTTAAAGAAATTTTTGAGCTGAGGTTATGTGAAACGTGGATTCGGAAGTTTTGACGGTATTGGTTGTCGAGATAATTCAAATAGGCACCCTCCGCAGGATGATTGATTTGATTTTGGGTGTAACGATACCGGAAATAAATTTCGGTTTTCATGGAGGGACTGTAGGTAAATTGTGCAGCATATTCTTTCCCTGAAGAGGGCGCATCGGTTCGGTATTTTAGCCAAGGGAATGAATAATAATCGGCATATCCGGCAAAGGACAAATGCTTGTTTAACTGCGTTTTCAAATTAATGATCCATCCATTTTCATTCTGATTGGTGCTGTTGTCTGCAAAAGAATTTCCCAATAAAGATTGATAATTTTTTTGATAATAGCGATGCAAAATCCCAATTTGCACCGAAGGATGAAATAGCAAATTTACCCCATTGAGCATTCCAATGGCTCCATTCATACTCATGCCCAATTCTCCATAGAAATTAAAGCGGCTATTCATGAAAATATAGTCGGCACCCAGGTTACGGTTGAATTTTCCGGAAAAATCATACTGGTTATAAGGAGAAGTACTGAGAGACAATTCTGCCCCAAGCTTGCTTTCGTAATAGGAAAGTCCTCCTTTAAACCAAACATTTTTATAAGTTACATGGGCTCCGTAAAAGGTTTTTGAAATAGCATGTTTATCAACCAATTCTGCCGGGGTTCTGTGGTAACCGGTTTCCTGAAGTGCGGAAACTACCAGCGTTTCATTGTTCAGGCTGTCGTATTGACCAATATTGGCATCAACTCTATGAGAAGAATAAAACAAGGTCATTTCAAGATTTTTATATTCCAAGGTGGTGGCAACCCCTCTTAAGAAGTTGTTTTCATCCGTCGAAGTAAATGGTTTTATGCCTCTGGCGTTTCGCATAAAACCTATACCATTTACCGATTTTCCGAAAGCCATACCCGACCACATCGTCACCCCTTGTCCAAACTGTAATTGATAATCACCAACAATTATTTTCTTCACAAATCCAATATCCTGAGCGAACAGAAAAGCGGAATAAAAGTCGAATCCATTCTTTTGAGACCCTTTCAAAAACTGCTCCCCGGCGTCTTTTTCGGCAGTGATTCCCACTCTGAGTTTATCGAAATAACTAAAGCCATATTTTACGTAATATTTATCGGGGCTGCCTAAATACCGAGCGTTGGGATTGGCTGCTAACACCGAATCGCTTGCCGGGCTATAACCCATTGAAGTTTCAGGCGTTCGATGATATCTTATTAAAAGATCATTTGATCCAAATCTAAGTAAGTTTTTAAAATTTAATGGAGGAATTTTTGGGGCATTTTTTACCGTAATATAAGGCAAGATTTTTTCAATTTCTTCAATGTTAAAGCCATCAATAGCTTGAAGTTCGTACAAGGAAAGAAACTCTCCGTAAGAGGCTACATAACTGATGATTCCATATACTTGTTTATCCGTAATAAAAGGGATCTTCCTCAAAACCTCCGGGTTGGAATTATTAATATTTATCGGATGTGATTGGTAAAAATTGAGGTCTTCTACCAATTCAGTAAAGTCAAGTTCATTATCGCTATTTTCCGAAATGGTTTCGATTTGCTGTGTAATGATATCCGGTTGTTGTAAGCTGTCGTTTTCTTGTGCACACAAGGGTGAAGCAAAAAGGAAAACGTTTAATAAAATTCCCAAAAAACCAAATACAAAACCTTTTCTATGAGGCATTTGGACTTTATTTAAATTGATATACCAGTGAAAACTGAGGTGAAAATCCCAATTGCTGGTGCACCGACCCGGCAATATCGATAAGGAAATTTTTAAATTCGTATCCTAAACCAAAAGTCACCAAAGAAGGTTCAGTAGAAATGCCTGCCCTTAAATACGCTTTTGGAATGAAATGGTATTCTACGCCGGCTTTAATGTTCATTTTTTCATAGACATTTTTCTCAGCTTCGACACATAATAGGGCCTTTCCGGAAAAATCATAAGCCAAACCGGCATTCATTACGGTAGGAATTTTTTCATTCTGATAATCCGAAAGCTTGGTGGCTGTGGGATTGGAAATATGAAATCCGGCTTTAAGATGTTCGCTGAGGTTACCCAACATGCCTATTTCGAAAGTTAGTGCATTTTTAGTGCCATAGGTTTCCCCCAAATGCAGACTCAACCAGTCGAGTTGAACTCCTACCGCAAAGTTTTTCCCGAAAGGCATGGCATACGCAAGACCCACTTTACTTTGATTGTATAGGTTATACCCAAAATAGGAATAGTTTACACCTAGGGTTCCGCTTTTGGTAGGCAAAGCAAAAGACAGGCCTTTTAAACTTAATTCTTTAACCAAAAATCGATTTTCGTAATACAGACCTGCCATTGGGGTTTTAAAACCTGCCAATCCGGCCTGATTATTAGAAGCCGACCAAAAATCATTCAGCATTACTGATGCGGTTCCCATACCGGCGGATCTTCCGCCAAAGGAAACATTGTCGTTTCCGGAAAAGACGCCCTGGTAAGCTATACAAAAAACAAGAAAAAGTAGTTTTTTTATCATGCATTAGACTTTATATGGAAACTTTATCAGGGCTAATTCCAGATTGGCTTTAATAATTTTATTCTTCATGTCTTCCTTAAAAGCAAGTAACTTATTGTATAATACTTCATCTCCGGTAGCAAGCATTTGAACAGCTAAAATGGCAGCATTTCTGGCTCCGTTTAAAGCCACTGTGGCTACAGGAATACCTGCAGGCATTTGCAAAATAGACAAAATGGAGTCCCAGCCGTCAATGGAATTTGAAGATTTTATAGGAACGCCAATAACAGGAATTGGAGTAAAAGCAGCAACCACTCCCGGTAGGTGAGCCGCTCCTCCGGCACCGGCAATAAATACCCTAATCCCTCTTTTATACGCATGTTGGGCATGCTCCATAACCATTTCAGGGGTACGATGGGCAGATAATGCATTCATTTCGAAAGGAATTTCCATTTCATTTAAAAATTTTGCTGCCTCTTCCATAATGGGTAAATCGCTTGTGCTACCCATGATAATACTAACTTTTGGTTGCATAGAATTTCTGATTAAAAGATATTTTTACAAATATAATGCTTTCCTTGTCAATTTTTTGAGAGATTCTCTTAATTTTGCATAATTACAATTTTTTCTTTAATCTAAATTATGAGTCAAATTAAAATTCTTGATAAAGAGTTTGCGTTATACATCCAAGCTGCTGAAATTCAAAAGGCTGTGAATCGTATTGCGCAAGAAATGAACCGAGATTTGGTGGGTAAAAACCCGCTTTTTTTGGTCGTATTAAATGGCTCATTTATGTTTGCTGCCGATCTACTCAAGCAAATCACCATCCCCTGTGAAGTTTCTTTTATAAAACTTTCATCATACAGTGGTACCCAATCTACCTCAGAAGTAAAACAAATTATCGGGCTGACAGAATCTCTTGAAAACCGAAACATAGTGATTATCGAAGACATCATCGATACCGGAATCACCATGGAGCATATTTTAGAGCAATTAAAGTCACATAGCGTCGAATCTGTTAAAATGGCTACTTGTTTATATAAACCTGCAGCTTTTATTAAACAATTTTCGATTGATTATGTTGGTATTGAAATCCCCAACGATTTCATTATCGGCTATGGGCTGGATTACAATGGGTATGCACGAAATTATCCTGATATTTATCGAATAATATAAACTTACATTGATGAAAAACCTTGTTTTATTTGGACCTCCCGGGGCAGGGAAAGGCACTCAAGCGGCATTGTTGGCAAAGCATTATGGGCTTGTTCATATTTCTACCGGTGACATTTTTAGAGAAGAAATAAAAAACCAAACCCCTTTGGGTGTTAAAATTAAAAGCATCATTGATGATGGGGAATTGGTTCCGGATGCCATTTTGATTGAAATGATTAAAAATGTTTTTATCAAAAACAGAAGTGCCAGAGGCATATTATTAGACGGGTTCCCAAGGACCATTGCACAAGCTGAAGGATTAGACGCTTTGTTGCTTTCTGAGCATACCGAAATTTCCGCGGTATTGTCCTTACATGTTGAAACAGAAGAGCTGTTAAGTCGTTTACTGATAAGGTCTCAACTTTCAAATAGAACCGATGATAATGAAGACATTATTACACATCGATTGGATGTGTATAAGGTGCAAACTTTTCCATTAGAATCATACTATATGAAGCAAGACAAATTTATTACCATCGAAGGCGTGGGTTCTGTAGAAGAAATTTTCGCAGCCTTATGCAAAGTTATTGATAATCTGGGATCTAAATGACCAAATCCAATTTCATAGATTACGTTAAGATTTTTGTCCGTTCCGGAAAAGGAGGCCCCGGCTCCAGGCATTTTTTAAGATCGAAAATGAGCCCAAGAGGTGGTCCTGACGGAGGCGATGGCGGCCGTGGTGGACATATTATTCTCAAGGGCAATCACCAACTCTGGACCTTACTGCATCTAAAATATACGAAACATTTACATGCTGAAGATGGTTTCAGCGGTGGAAAATCGACCAGTACAGGCAGAGACGGCAAGGATGTAATTATAGAAGTTCCCTTAGGCACTATTGTGAAAAATGCCGAAACCATGGAATTCGAGATGGAAATTACTCAAGATGGAGAAACAAAAATTCTTATGAAAGGGGGAAGAGGCGGTTTAGGGAACGATCATTTTAAAACTGCCACCCATCAGGCTCCTCGTTTTGCTCAACCGGGTGAAGATAGCGTTGAAGACTGGAAAATATTGGAATTGAAAATATTAGCCGATGTGGGTTTAGTAGGCTTCCCCAATGCCGGAAAATCCACCTTACTGTCCCATATCAGTGCAGCTAAACCCGAAATCGCCGATTATCCATTTACTACTTTAGTCCCTAACTTGGGAATTGTAGAGTATCGTGAAGGACGTTCCTTTGTTATGGCGGATATCCCCGGTATTATCGAAGGGGCTCATGAAGGCAAGGGGCTGGGATTGCGATTTCTCCGACATATTGAACGAAATGCCATTCTCCTTTTTATCATTTCGGTGGAAGCTGAAGACCCCTATAAAGAATATACCATTTTGGTAAATGAACTAAAGAACTATAACCCTGAATTGCTTGATAAAACCAGAGTGGTAGCCATTTCCAAATGCGATTTGTTAGACGAAGAAATGGTAAAGGATTTGAGTGTACAAATGAAGAAAAAATTCAAGAAAATCCCCTTGGTTTTCATCTCCTCTCATAGCCATCTTGGGCTTACAAAAATGAAAGATGAGCTTTGGAAGGCATTAAACCCTTAAAAATCACATTTATATGTGGGATGGGCTAATACACTGGGACATCAATGGCTTCCTATTTGTCAACGGGCACCATACTCCTTTTTTTGATGTATTGATGACGATTTTTTCCACTACTTTGTATTGGACTCCGATGTTTTTAGCCTTACTTTGGTTTTTGTATCGACAGTATGGATTAAAAAAAACGGCTTTTATATTCCTTTTCACGGCTCTATTAATTACCATTTCCGACAGAACCTCAGTCTTGGCGTTTAAAGACGTTTTTCATCGTTTACGCCCTTGTCATAATCCCGAAATAGAAAACCTGGTTCATTTAATTGATGGACATTGCGGTGGACAGTATGGCTTTATTTCTTCACATGCTTGCAATCATTTTGCTTTAATTGCCTTTTTGTTTCCATTCATTTACATTAAAAATAAATGGATTATGTTTGGTTTAATCCTTTGGGCAACCTTGGTGGCTTATAGCCGAATCTATCTTGGCGTGCATTATCCCGGAGATGTTCTTGTGGGTATCTTGGTGGGTATAGCTATTGGCAGCTTTATGGCTTGGTTGTTTTTTAAACTGAAGGTGGGAAATATTAAAAAGGCAGGGAGCGTATAATTTACTGCTCGTTTTACGCTTGCTATCAATACTTTATAAATGTTAGCCGGTTTAGGCCGCAATCCACTGTATATAATCCATTGGCCAATTCTGAAATATCTATTTCCAATTGGTTTTGAATGGTGCTTTCAGAATGAACCATCACCCCCATGACATTAAAGATTCGTATGGTTTTTAGCAAAGTGTTCTTATTGGCAAGCTGAATATGTAATGTTTGAGAAGTTGGATTTGGATAAATGCTGACACCTTCTTGCTCTTTAATTTGTTGAGTACTGGTAGAGGTCCCAAAAATACTTTGGTATGTATTTGCATACCCATATTTGTTTCCACAAGTAGAAACCGCATCCCAGTTTATACTCCAGGTCATCATTCCTCGTAAACTTGGGTAGCCACTCGAATTAGACAAGGTATAAGTTCCGGGCTTAGGACCGGCTCCCATTAAATATTTAACCGCCGCCACCACCGTTGCCGAATCCACATAACCACCACCGGCAGCAGAAGTACAGGCAGGCAAACCTATCGCCACTTTATTGGAAGGCAATCCAATAAAGCTTCCTCCGCTTGTACTAAATCCATGTATCACTGCTTCGCACATGGCAATAATAAAATCGGCGGTTCCTTGGGTGTAGGTATTCCCATCAATTCCATACATGGAACCACTGTTATAAAGCTGAACCTGTAAAATATCTAAAGAATCTCTTAAGGCATGAATCGTAGGCAAATATCCACCCCAAATGCTCCCATAAGCAGATTGACCTCCTTGTACATAAGCCGTTTCAGGCGCCATGGTTAGCATCAACTTATGGTTATGAGTCAAGCGGTAATTTACCATGATTTGTTTTACTGCATCAATTAAATTGAGGATAGCAACATCATTAGAAGCGGCAATGGTTCCACCACCCAGTACCAAAATTGAATTTCCGTTTTCTATATCCAAATCCATCCCATCAAAATTGTAAGTATTAATGATGCCGGTCATGGTGGTAATAAAAGCATTTTTATTTGCAGAGGAGGTTAAATCAATACTGGTAGTTGCTCCACCAATACTAATCAACACTTTCTTCCCATGACTTTGCAAGTTTTGAATTTGTGAAATAAATTGACTTTGAGAATATTGATCGGGTGAAAAAACCATATTCATATCCGATGGAGAAGTGGGTACAGCAAAGGAAACTTCAATAATATCATAGCGGGTGTCCACGGAGTCTAATCGAATATATGGCGCATTGGCATCTTGCCAATTGTGCCAATAACCTATCAATGAATGCGTTTGACCTACTGAAATCAGAGGCAATAAAAACAGTATGCTAATGAAAATCCAATTTGAGCCTGGGTTGTTCCTAGTTTTCATAATTTTCTTTTTGGTTTGACAAATATAAAAATCTATTTCCAACATAAACGCAATAATGAAATACAATGATGGAAGGCTTCCCCATTTCCTTAACTTGCGCTGCTAAAACATAAAGGTGTGTTTTTCAATCCAAAACCTTTAGAAAGGAATTCCAAAAGCAGGGAATGTTAAGATTCCATATTTTTAATTTGGCAGATATTTCATAGCATTTTGTGTTTTTCGAAAAATTTGTACATTTGATGAAAATTAATTCAATATGACTGAATTTATTGAAAAGTATGTAAATCCATTTACC
>CAZJBB010000044.1:0-17951 GCA_964543995.1 uncultured Bacteroidales bacterium | reverse complement strand
ATACTCAAGCTCTCCCATCACTTCAAATTCAAACCCGGTTTGTTGCTTTAAAACCTGATGCGCTTTAATCATGATGTTTTCCGGGGATGAAGCCAAAGGTTCCCCATCTTTATTGAAATAGGAACACAAAATATCCACTGCCGGAATTTCTGAAAACGGATTTAGAAAAGCGGTTCTATACTTAGGAATAACATATAAATCGCTCGAACCTGTTTCGATATGAGAAAACAAACTGGAACCATCCACCCTTTCTCCTAAACTTAAGATTTGATCTAAATGATGAAGATTTTGAATAACAAAATTAAGCGTCTTTAAGCGATAATCTCCTCCCACATAGCGAAGGTTGATCATCTTAATGTCATTTTCGGTTACATACTTAATAAGGTCATTTTTAGTAAACTCATCAGAAGGTTTTTGAAGAAATTGCACCAAGTCGTTTGGGCTGAGTAAAATGTTTGTGTTTTCCATGAGATTGAGAGTCTTTGAGATTATAGAAATTACGCAAAACTAATATTTTTTCAACTCCGACAAGTGCATTACTGATAATTTTCAAACTTAAAAACCGATTTTTGTTATCTTTGTAAAAACACTGTATAATGCAGCATTATAACGAATTATTGTTTATTATTGGGTTTATTGTCCTCATCAGCGTTTTTCTTGTGCTCGATTTGGGCGTTTTCAATAAAAACAGTCATATTGTATCATTTAAAGAATCCATTATTTGGACCACAATATGGGTAATGCTCTCTGTGGGTTTTTACTTTGTCATCAAAACCTACGGAGGTTTAATTCATGGCATTCCCGACAATGATTGGAACACCTTAATCGCCTTAAAAGACCGATTTCAGCATCCGATTGACTTTAATCATTGTACTAATTTCTCCGAAGCTTTAGCGGTTTATCAAAACAATTTGTCTTTGGAATATTTAACCGGATATTTAGTAGAGTATTCTCTTTCCATTGACAATGTTTTTGTTATGGTATTGATATTTTCAGCTTTCGGGGTGGAGAAAAAATATTATAAAAGGGTGTTGTTTTGGGGAATTATAGGTGCCTTGGTATTAAGATTTTTGTTTATTTTCTTAAGCGCTTCCCTAATTTATCAATTTTCGTGGATCCTATATTTGTTTGGTGGCTTTTTAGTGTTCACAGGCATAAAAATGTTTTTATCCCGAAATAAAGAAGAGAAAATAGACACTCAACAGCATCCGGTAGTCAAGTTTGCAACCCGTTTTATGCGAGTTTACCCCTCTTTTGTAAAAGAACACTTTTGGGTAAAAAGAGAGGGGAAATATTTTATTACCCCTTTATTAATCGTGCTATTGGTAATTGAATTCTCCGACTTAATATTTGCCGTTGACTCAGTTCCTGCTATTTTTTCAATATCCAAAGATCCTTATATCGTTTTCTTCTCGAATATATTTGCCATCATCGGATTAAGATCCTTGTTTTTCTTAGTAGTAAATATAATCGACCTATTCCGTTTTCTTAAAACCGGCCTTGCTGTGCTTTTGGTTTTTATTGGAGTAAAAATGTTAATTCATTCTTGGCTAGAGTCTATCGGTTTTACCACAGCACATTCGCTTTATATCATTTTAGGAATACTTACTTGCAGCATATTGGCTTCATTGATTTTTCCCTCCCCCAAAAAGCGTATCGGTAATGTTTGAGTAAACTTATTTCCTCCTGATATTTTCGAGATATGAATATGCTAATATCCGGGTTTATTTCTTCTAATAAGTCAGAAAATTAAGCAGTTAAAAAATTATAATGAGTGAAAACCAAAAAGAATCGTATCTTTGCACCCAATATATTTAGTTTGCGAAATATGTCAGTTCTAAGTCCACAACATCTGTGGTAATTTAATTCACTACCATTTTTTTTCGCTGATATAGACTTTCCATACAAAATTCAACCAAACCAACTCCTCTTTTATGCAGACATTTAAAGACGCTGACTTTCAAAAAGAAATTTTTCGTGCCATCACCGATATGGGATTCGAAGTTCCTACACCCATTCAAAAAAAGACCATTCCTCATTTGCTTTCTTCCGACGAAGACCTTATTGCCTTAGCCCAAACGGGAACCGGTAAAACGGCCGCTTTCGGGCTTCCCATTATCGAAATGATTGAAACCGGAGATAACTATCCTCAAGCACTCATATTATGTCCAACTCGTGAACTGTGTATTCAAATTGCCAAAGACTTTGACAGTTTCACCAAATATCTGCCCGATATCAGCGTTACAGCTATTTATGGCGGCGCTAGCATTGAACCTCAAATAAAAGCACTCAAAAGAGGAACCCATGTGGTTGTTGGAACCCCGGGAAGGGTGAATGATGTACTGCGAAGAAAAGCATTACACATTGAAAATATTCGATGGTTGGTATTGGACGAAGCGGATGAAATGCTTAATATGGGCTTCAAGGAAGAATTGGATTCCATTTTAGAGATGGCCCCCAAGGAACGTCAAACCCTTTTGTTTTCGGCTACCATGCCCTCTGATATTCAAATGATTGCCAAAAACTACATGAAAGACCCTGTAGAATTAACTGCCGGGAAGAAAAATGTAGGCGCTGAAAACGTAAAGCATTATTACTATGTGGTTCAAGCAAAAAACCGTTATTTAGCGCTGAAAAGAATTGCCGATATCAATCCCAATATTTATGGAATTGTTTTTTGTCGTACCCGTCAGGAAACCAAAGACATTGCCAATAGCTTAATTGAAGATGGTTACAATGCTGACGCATTGCACGGTGATTTGTCTCAAGCACAAAGAGAACAAGTTATGCATCGTTTTCGTCAAAAACATATCCAACTTTTGGTAGCTACCGATGTGGCTGCCCGTGGTATTGACGTGAGCGATATCAGTCATATCATTAATTACAATTTACCCGACGAAAATGAAATTTATTTGCATCGTAGCGGACGAACCGGTCGGGCCGGAAAAAATGGTATCTCAATATCGGTTGTTCATACCCGCGAAATTAGCCGTGTAAAACAAATTGAGAAAATTCTCGATAAAAAAATGGAGCAGCTTCAGGTTCCTAACGGCAAAGAAATATGTGAAAAACAGCTTTTTAACGTAATTGATAAAATAGAAACCATTCAGGTGGATGAAGCCAGTATTGCACCCTTTTTACCCAGCATTATGAGTAAATTGGCTTGGCTTGATAGAGAAGAACTGATTAAACATGTGGTTTCTGTTGAATTTTCGAGGTTTTTGGAGTACTATAAAAATGCTCCGGATTTAAATGCCTCCGCTCGTGAAAGTGAATACCATGCTCCTTCGGAAGGCGGTTTGACTTTCCAAAAATATTTTATCAATATTGGAGCAAGGGATAACCTAACCAAGGTAACTTTCCTCGACTTGTTCAACAAGAAAGCAAACCTGAAAGAGGTAAAAGTAGGTAAGGTTGAAATCTTACAGAATTTTTCCTTTTTTATGGCCGATAGACGTTACGAAAAGCAATTGTTGGCAGCTTTCAAAAACTTACAGTTTAATGGCGCCAGAATTGTTGTTGAGCCCAAAGTCAACTCCACTTCAAAAGGAGATTCCGGTCGTTTTGGTAAGGGAGACTCAGGAAAATTCGGAAAAGGAGATTCGGGAAAATTTGGAAAAAAGAATAACTTTCGATCAAGAGAAAGAAGATAGCATTTCACAGATTGTTAAAAATCAGGCAGAAATAGCACCTCAATCTATTTTCTGCCTTTTTTCATTATAGAGGCCTACGAAAATACTATTGCCCTTGTCATCTACTTTAAGTCCACCATATTTTGCTTTTTGAAATGCAGCTTGATGTCCTTCCGGAAACACAAAGAAAGGTGCTCCTATATTCATATAAAACTTTCCGGCAGTGTATTCTATTAGATACGAATTGTTTTCTTTGGATGGAATGCCGTTTTGAATTTGAATTTTTTGCACAATACCTAAAGAATCCGTTTTCACTAAAACACAACCTCTCGGAGGAATGCTATCCGTTTTTAGGTTTTCGGAAATTTTATATTTAAGCGAAAGCGTATTCCCATGTATCCATAATGAAAAATCGGATCTAAGTTCAAGAAAAACGATGTTTTTTTCTGCAAGAATGGCTTCTTTATCTAAAATTGACTTATTGAAAAACACTAAAATCAGAAGAAGATTACCTAAAATAAGGATGATGCTGTATTTTTTCATTGGCTACCTCCAAACTTTTTAAGACTAAACCAATAAAGCGCAAGAAACAAAACCCCTGAAGCAAACAATATGATCGACTTTACCAACAAAGAGATGCTCAAGTCATAATAAAACTGTGAAATAAAATAAATTAGAGAAACCATTCCCACCACCAAACCTGTTTTGTGGTTAACCCAAAAGCACAACAGCATAATGAGAATTGAACCCGAAATGGCCGGGGACAAAGCCGTTAAAAGTAAAAGAACGGTAACGGAAATTTGTATCATGAGCTTTTGAGCCCTCGATTCAATCGTAAGCACCTTTAAAATTTGGCTTGAAACCCACAAAATCAATACAATATTGATTACCGAAGAACTCCAGATTAAATTTTCCGACAGGGGAACCAAGCCTTTAATGCCTAAAAACAAGAATCCGAAAACAAAAGAAAAAACAAGACCTATTCTCACCGGATCGTACCTCATTAAAAGGATTTTTTTTGAACTCAAGATTCGTGCTTCTTTCAATATCCAAAAACTCATTAGGATTGCAAAAACAGCATTATATACATGTATGATTTCATAGCATTTGTTTATCAGTATAAAGGACAATAAACTTCCTGATACAATGAGAATTGAAATAAAAGTCAGCACATAATTCCTGGTAAATATTAAACCCAACCCTGCTAACACTATAAAAGTCAAAGGGATTAAATTTTCATTGGGATGTAGTTTTATTAGCCCTGTAGCAATAAGAACAAAGCCAATAGCATACATTGAAATGCATAAAGTATCGTAAAGCAGTTTATCCGTTTTTTTGCTTATCCATAAAGCCGCAATAATTGAAATAAGCCCAAAACCCAATAAAGCAACTTGAGAATGAAACAATCCGGCAACAAATAAAAAGCCGTTAAAGGCAAGGGTTGCAAGAACGCCTCCTAAAATGGAAGAAATCTTGATAAGCAAGGTAGATTTTTCCCTTTTTTCGCTCAAGGATTCGTTTATAATAGACGCTTCATCACATACAAATCCTTCATTGGAATTGAACTTAATATAATCCAGTGCTTGTTGTATATGAAGTTCCTCACTCATGGGACCATTTCTTTTGTAAACCGATTAATAATTTTATGAGAAAAGTAACCGAAGCAACAATAAAAGCACAAGTCAACAGAAGCATAGCCGCTTCTGTCGAAATTTTAATAAACACATTGGAAATGGCAATAATAAGGCTAAATGCGATAATGGCTAAATAAAATCCATTTCTATTTTTAAGGCTATATATAACTCCGAAGGTAAAGGTCAATAATTGGATTAATATTAAAACTAAAAAGTCCACTCCTTTTTCACTGTATATTCCAACAATGGTACCAATGGTAGCAAAAGAAATGGCTTTTAATGCAATAACGTATGAAAACCAAGAGGGCACATTGAATTTTTTTATGGTTTTCAATCCCCAATTGGAAATGAGTAAGACAATGAAGTTGAAAACAAAAAGCATTGTCAGAATGGTAGTGGCAGATAATCCACTGATTTCCATTTGAGTGTATAAAATTATAGCGATATTTATTAGCCCAATATAAAAAAGCCATAAAGGGGCAAAATCAGAAATGAGAACCCAAAGGCTAATAAAAATCACCCAAGCAGAAAAAAAGTCAAAAGCATCGGCACCGGTTGGGTAAATTTGACCAAATACCATAAAAAAAACACCAACCAAAACGGAGGCGGCCGTGAGCAAAGTCCTTTTAATTATCAAATTGGGTTTAAAAATCGTAATGCATGCGATAGAAACACATAACAACCCCTCCATGAGACCCAGTTTAAAGAATTTATTGAGCCCCTCCCAGTTATAGGCAAAAAAGAAAAAGATTCCGGAAACTACAAACCCTGCTCCCAAACTTAAAAATAAAATCTTTAGAAATTTTTGCCACGAAAGCGTATTGCTATACACATGCTCTTTTAGGGCGCTTTCAATTCCTTTTTCTACACCACTGCTGTGCTTGCTGATTAGGAAAATATCTTCTCTTTGCATAAGCGGCATGTAGCTCTTTTTTTATAATAAGTGAGACTTAATGAATATTAACAAAACAAATGTAAGAAAAAAACAAAAATAAGTAAAAATTGTTTTTGTTTTATTGATTAGAAAGTACCTTTTCGACAATTGAATTTTAATTTCTATTTTTGTTCTATGGTTCCCAAAACAGAAAAGTTCAAATCCGCTTTAAAGGTAAATGAAGGCATCGAGCCTCCGCCACAAATAAATAGTGAAGTAAAAAAACTTATTCTAAAAAACCGAAAAGAAAATATTTCCGCAGAACAATTTATAGAAGGAATTCTTGAAGGAAATAGAACCTTACTTAGCAAAGCCATCACCTTGGTCGAAAGTACTTTGCCTGAGCATAGTGCTATGGCTCAGCACATTATTAAAAAGTGTTTGCCATATTCAGGAAATTCTATTCGCCTTGGTATAACCGGTGTTCCCGGAGTGGGTAAGAGTACTTTTATTGAGGCTCTTGGTAAACATATTACTTCAAGGGGAGATAAATTAGCGGTTCTGGCTATTGACCCCAGCAGTGAGCGATCCAAAGGAAGCATTTTGGGTGATAAAACGCGCATGGAAGCTCTTTCGGTGGATCCAAATGCATTTATCAGGCCTTCTCCTTCCGGAGGTTCTTTGGGAGGTGTAGCCCGTAAAACCAGAGAAAGTGTATTGCTATGTGAAGCTGCGGGATTTAATATTATTTTCATTGAAACCGTGGGGGTTGGTCAATCGGAAACAGCCGTACATTCCATGGTTGATTTTTTTCTTTTGCTGATGCTTTCAGGAGCCGGCGATGAACTTCAAGGAATTAAACGAGGTATTATGGAAATGGCCGATGCCATTGTTATAAATAAAGCCGATGGTGATAATATAAATTCGGCACAAAGGGCAAAATCAGAATACAGCCACGCCCTGCACCTTTTTCCTAAAAAATCTTCCGGTTGGACACCTAAAGTGGAATGCTGTTCGTCTATTACCCACCATGGAATCAACTTGGTTTGGGATTTGATTTTGGAACATCATCATGAGCTTAAAAGAAATGAATTTTTCGAAAAAAACAGAATGCTTCAACAAAAGCATTTGATGTACGAAACCATTCATCAGGCATTAAAAGATCGTTTTTATCAGGAAAAAAACATTGTGAACAAGCTTCATGATTTGGAGCAAAAAGTGATTTCCTCTCAAATGAGTTCTTATGTTGCTGCACAGGAATTATTAGACGAGTATTTTCAACATTTAAAGAAATAAAAAAGGCAACCGAAGCTGCCTTTTTCCTGTATTTTTATCTAATTAATTTACGAATTGGCTTGCATAATACTTTGCAGTAAGTTTTTCACCGGTAGCTTTTTCAATCATCTCGTTCCAATAATACCTTGAACCGGGTTCAAATACTTTTTCCTTCAAATACTTTCCTACGGCTGCATTATTAGAGAAACTTTGATTTTTGAAATCCTGACTTTTAATTACATTTTTCACAATATAATGATACAATTGAGAAGCAAGAAGTTCTCCAAGCAAGTAATTATGATAGTAACAAGGTGAGGTGGCAATATGGATCTTAGAAGCCCAATCAGGTTCATTTCTTCCTGCAGGTCGTTTCATCATTTGATATTTTTCCACCAAATCCCACCAAAGTTTATTTAAGTCTTGATCCGGATTGGCATACAATGCTTTTTCGAAGCGATACATGACTTGTGCCCAGCGGCTAAAAACCATCTGCTCTAAGCGCAAAATTTTAAACCCATCCTCTGCAATTTTCTTAGCCTCTTCTTGGTTAATCCCCAAATTGTCTTTCATCCATTGAGCATTGCTCGAAAAACGTCCAAACATCATGGCAATGGCTTCGGTAGTAAATGTATGTGCAGGTTCTCTTAAAACAAAAGGCAACTTTGTGCTGATATATTTGTCATATACTGCATGTCCAAATTCATGGAGCATGGTTCCCATCCAATTGGCATTGGGTTTTACATTACACAGTACCCTTACATCTCCTTCATTATCAATATCAATACAATAGGCATGCTGGTTTTTTCCGGGCTTTTCAAATAAATCGCTTTTTGCAACCAAACCATCAATATTTAAACCGATTCCATCATAGTATTTCTTGGTAAGTTCTACTAAGTCCGCCTTTTTATAATAGGTATCTACGTCCAATTGGTATATTTTTGGGGCTTCCTGAAAATAGCGATTTTGGTAATGCCAAGGCATGAGTTCTTCTGTTTTTATAACGTATCGCTTTGCAAAATAGGTGTCAATTTCACCTTTTAATTTTTTAAAGGTCTTACGAGTAAGGCTGTCTAATTCATTAAAGATCTTTTCAATGTCTTTAGGGTTTTGCTCGCTAAGTTGCAAACTCATTTCATGAAAGTTCTTAAATCCCAACGATTTAGCTTGTTCGTTACGCATTTTAACCAGGCGAATAATGTCTGCTGCAACCACCGGCCCTATTTTTTTATGCGCCATCCAAGCTGCTTTTAGCTCTTCTGAATTTGTAGAGGTATGTAAAACGTCTTCAACATCGTTATCGGTAAGTTTCTTACCATTAACTTCGGCCCTGTAATTAGAATACTTTTGTTCTATTTCAACCTGAAGTTTATTTATGGCGTTTAGCTTATTGGTGTCGAACTGATGACTTAAATAGGCATTGTATAATACATTAAGCTCTCTTTTAAGAATTGGATCGGTCAAAGATTTAGATTCCTTAATTTTCTTTAAAGTGGTATAATCCTCTTTGCTGGAAAAAAAGCCCGACATCTTGTTCGAAAGTAATTCCACCTTATTGTAATCTTCATCTTTGCCGGAAATGGAAGCATTCCAGTAAGCGGTATTGGATTCTATACTCAGGGGTCGGTAGGCTTGATCAAACTTTGCCGTAAAAGCTTTAAATTTTTCTGTCATGGGATGGTCTTTTTGAATGTTTTTATACGCAGTAATAAAGAGAATTATTAATGTGCAAAGGAGTAAAATGGATATTTTTTTCATGATGTTTTATTTTAGGTTATAAATCAAACTTAAAAAGTATTCTAAACAAAAACACAAATATTCGAGTGAATTCCCCGCAAAGATAAATATTATTACCCTTTATGTTTTAACATAATAAAACCGTATTGCTTTAAAATGAAAAAGATATTATTCCATCGATAGAGGTATTTATAAATTGACATTAAAAATACAATAAGTAGTTGACTTTCATTTTGAAAAGTAGTATTTTTAAACTTTTCTTTAGTATTTTTGTTATTTAATAATAAGATATGCTCCGAACTACGTTGAATTGAGTTATTTAAAACTTATTTTACCTATTAAAATATAAGATATGAAAAACAGTATTATCCTGTTAATTACTATATTAACTATTCATTTTGGGGTTTTTTCTCAAAACGAAGTTTTAAGAATTAGAATTATAAACAGTACTCAAAACGATGAATGTGTTATTCGCTTTAAATCCGGATCTTCTTTTGGGTTCGATAATAACTATGACGCTTATAAATTATTGAGTTCCAATGTTCCACAAATTTACACTCAATTGCCTGATGGAACTCAACTTTCTATTAATTCCGTGCCTGAAATTACAAGTGATTATGATTTTAGTGTTTGTCTGAAAATATATACCAATGGAACCTATAATATTAATTCCTCTGGCATGACCGATTTCAGCTCAAACTACGGAATGTTTTTAATCGATCAAATTACCAACACCAAGAAAAATATTCGAGTCGACTCTCTTTATACCATAACCGCATTAACAACCCAAGCAGCCACACGATTTTTATTACGGTTTTCAATGAGACCGGCCAATCCAACTATTTTTTCGGCGACTCCGGTAGTGGTTCAACAATTAAATCTCTCGGCTACAGCAGATGCGAATAATGATAGTGTTGTACTTGTTTATAACTCAAATGGCGTTTTTACAACTCCGGTTGATGGGATAAGTGCAGGCAGCGTAAATTCCTCTTTTGCCGGTGGAACTGTTTTGTATAAAGGTCCTGCTGCCTCAATTCCAAATCATACCGGTTTGAGTTACAATCAACACCTTTATTATAAAGCATTTTCATTCAATTATATGTACATGTATTCCACCGGAATTACAGCAAATGCAACTACTTTCCGACAAACGATAAGTTGTGATACCTCATCTTTAAATTTTGGAGATCAACTAAAAAACACGACTTCTTCAAGTTTAAGTTTTTCAATTAGCGGGAGTCATTTGACCTCTGCAATAAAATTGTTCCCTTCATCCCATTTTAAAATTTCTTTAAATGGGGGAATAAATTTTAATTCCGCAGATTCGCTTGTGTTAACCCCGGTAAGTGGAAATGTTAACAGCACGAATATTTATGTAGAATTTACCCCTTCCAGTAATGGTGTTTTTAGTGAAAAGATCGTTTGTGTCAGTCAGGGGGCAGATACTTTGAGAAAAAATGTTACCGGAAACGGCATTAATGGACCAAGACCTTGCTACATAAGCCTTTTATTGCAAGGGCTTTATAATTCAAATACAGGAATGATGAATGAGGCCCTTGATGGAAATACAAGTCAGCCCAAATGGGGTTCAGGAATCGCTGATAAAATTGACATTAGTTTAATACAAGAAAACCCACCGTATAACATTGTATATCAAGTTACCAATGTTATTCTTTACACGAATGGAAATGCTATTATTACCGTTCCTGTGATTGATAATGGAAATTATTTTATATCCATTTCAAACAGAAATCATTTAGAAACTTGGTCGGCCAATTCAATCCCGTTTTCAGGAGATACCATACGATATAATTTTTATAGTAATGCTTTCCAGGCTTATCAGAACTTTGGAAGTTTCACCCCTCAAATTCAAGTGTCTGAAAATAAATTCGCTTTTTATCTTGGCGACTTAAACAGAAGTGGTTATGTAGATTTAGATGATTTTTCACTTTTTGAACCTGATTTAA
The DNA here is from genome assembly GCA_964543995.1 of uncultured Bacteroidales bacterium. Classification (GTDB taxonomy): domain Bacteria; phylum Bacteroidota; class Bacteroidia; order Bacteroidales; family CAIXTV01; genus CAIXTV01. Next base: position 6,835 of record CAZJBB010000044.1, on the reverse strand, counting down.
CTTCCGGTGCAACCGGTTTTTTAAATTCTGATTTTAATGGAAGCGGTTATGTAGATTTGGATGATTTTTCTTTGTTTGAGCCTTCTTTAATGCTGGGTTTAACTTCTCAGCTACCCTATTAATTCAGTGGTGTTTTCTTGCGTAAAGACACATTAATACTGTAAAAATAGATTTCCTTTACTCATTTAGTTTTTTTTCGGAAGGCGAAAAAAGCTATTTTTGCCAAAAATTATAAACAAAGATTACATGAAAGCTTATGTATTTCCCGGTCAGGGAGCTCAATTTATTGGAATGGGTAAAGACTTGTACGATACTCATGCCCTTGCAAAAGAATATTTCGAAAAAGCCAATACCATACTGAATTTCAGAATAACAGATTTGATGTTTAATGGAACCGAAGAAGATTTACGTCAAACAAAAGTAACACAACCTGCAATTTTTCTTCATTCAGTAATTTTAGCAATGACCTTAGGTGAGGATTTTAAACCGGATATGGTTGCGGGTCATTCTTTGGGAGAATTTTCCGCTTTGGTTGCCAATAAGGTTCTTTCTTTTGAAGATGGGTTAAGTTTAGTATATAAAAGGGCAATGGCCATGCAAAAAGCTTGCGAAATAGAACCTTCAACCATGGCTGCAATTATTGGGCTTGATGATGAAATGGTTGAAAAAATTTGTAGCGAATTAGACGAAGTGGTTGTTCCTGCAAACTACAATAGTCCCGGTCAATTGGTAATTTCAGGAAGTTTAAAAGGGATTGAAATTGCTTGTGAAAAAATAAAAGCTGCGGGTGCCAAAAGAGCCTTACCCCTTAAAGTTGGAGGCGCATTTCATTCACCATTAATGGAACCGGCTCGAATTGAATTGGCTGAAGCTATTCACTCTACCCCATTTAATATGGGTATTTGTCCAATATATCAGAATGTAAATGCCTTGGCAGCAACCCAGCCTGAAACCATCAAAGAAAACCTTATTAAGCAACTAACTTCTCCTGTTCGTTGGACCCAATCGGTTAAAAACATGATTTCTGACGGAGCGAAATATTTTGTGGAGGTTGGTCCGGGAACAGTTTTACAAGGTCTTGTGAAAAAAGTTGATGCTACGGTTGAAGCAGTGAGCGCTTAACTGTTTTACAAGCTGCTATTAATCAGCGGATTAGTTGTAATTAAAGTCTGAAAAGCCTTGGTTCTTACGGCGGTTTTAAAGCCGACCATATAATCCTTATTATGCATATCGGAACCCACTAAATCATAGAACTTTAACTTGATTAATTGCTCAGCTGTTTTTTTAACCATAGGATCATAAAACCCACTTAAAGAATTGGCATTCAATTGAAAGAGAATTCCTCTATCTTTAATTTCTTCGTATTTTTTCATTTGATTAAACCAGTACATATACCTCTCAGGGTGAGCTAATATTACTTTGTACCCTGACAATTGAAGGTTAAAAACCACTTCAAAAAAGTTAACATAAGGAATAAAATAGGATAATTCGACTAATAAATAATTATCTCCCAATGTGAGTAATTCCCCGGTTTCAATTTTTTTATCAAAACCATCATCAATAAGGTATTCAGCGGCTGCTTCGATTTCTATGTCGATGCCGGCTTCTGAAACTGCTTTTTTTAATTTACCTAAGCCGCTAAGGATATTTTGAGGGGTGTTTTTAAAAAACTCCGTTTGAACATGAGGAGTGGTTATCAGTTTCTTATATCCAAATTGCTTCATCTCTCTGATGAGATCAATTGAATCTGCAAAAGATTTTGATCCATCATCAACATCTGGAATAAAATGCGAATGCAGATCCGCTTTAAGAAAAGAAAGGTCTATTTCAGGTTCAGGTTTTGGAGGGAAAAATTTATTTAAAAACCCCATTTTTTATCTTTTGCTGTACTGTTGTTCATAATATGATTGGTAAGCACCTGAAGTTACATTTTCGAGCCATGTCTCGTTATTTAGATACCATTGAACGGTAAGATCCAGTCCTTGTTCGAACTGCAAAGAGGGCTCCCATTTTAGTTCCTCTTTAATCTTTGTGGCATCAATAGCATATCTTAGGTCATGTCCTGCTCTATCTTTAACAAAGGTAATCAGTTTTTCTGAGGTACCCGCTTCCCTATTCAAATGTTTATCCATCAGTTTACATAACAAATAAATCAGATCAATGTTTTTCCACTCGTTATTTCCCCCAATATTATACGTTTCACCATTTACCCCTTTGTGATAAATTAAATCTATGGCGTTGGCGTGATCGTCAACAAATAACCAATCTCTAATGTTTTCTCCTTTACCATAAACCGGTACCGCTTTCATGTTTTTAATATTGTGTATGGCCAAGGGTATTAGTTTTTCCGGAAATTGAAATGCCCCATAATTATTTGAGCAATTAGAAAGCACAACAGGTAATTTATACGTATGATGAAAAGCTCTAACTAAATGATCGGCACTTGCTTTTGAAGCAGAATATGGGCTTCGAGGTGAATAGGCGGTGCTTTCAGTAAAAAAACCTTCTTCGCCTAAAGAACCATAAACTTCATCAGTAGAAATTAAATAAAAACGATTTTCTTGGCTGTTTTCGCTCCATTGTTTTCGCGAAGCATTTAATAAATTAACAGTACCAATAATATTAGTGAAAATAAACTCATTCGGGTTGCTAATGGATCGATCCACATGTGATTCTGCAGCAAGATGAATTACGCCATTAAAAGCATATTTTTCAAATAAACTATTAATAAATCTCTCATCCACTATATCGCCTTTTTCAAAAATATAATTGGATTTATTTTCTATATCAGTTAAATTATTAAGATTTCCTGCATAGGTTAATTTATCAAGATTAACAATTTTGTAATTCGGATACTTATTGACAAATAATCGAACCACATGAGAACCAATAAACCCTGCTCCACCGGTAATTAAAATTGTTTTCTCCATATTTTTAGTAGAAATTTACATTCTTTATTTTTCGAATTGCCGTTTTATTACAGTAATTCCGAACTTTGTATTAATTACTTCAATACAATACTTGTTCAGATTTCTGAAACTAAACCATTTTACGAGAGCCAATAAACCTCGTTCCATGAGTAATTATAACTTTCATTCTTTTGTACACCTATAAGCTCCAATAAGTAAGATTTTTAATTTTCCCTCTATATATCCCTTTCACATCAATAATTATTGCTTTATCGTTAGTAATTGAGGAGAAATAAGACTCATCGAATTGGTAGTAGGGTTTGTGATTTACTGCAATAATTACTGCATCGTAGTTGCTGCCAATATTTTCAGTCAAATGGAAGCCATACTCATGAATTAATTCTTTAGAAGATGCATAAGGATCAACAACTTCGACATGTGTACCATACGATTTAAGTTCGGAAATCACGTCAGCAACTCTTGAATTCCGAATATCACTGACATCTTCTTTAAAGGTAGCTCCCATTACAAGAACTTTAGCATTTAGTACATTTTTTCCGGCAGCAATAATTTTTTTAACCGTTTGCTTTGCCACATAAAACCCCATGGAGTCGTTTACAAAACGTCCTGAATTTATAATCTGGGCATGATAACGAAATTCTTTTGCTTTGTATGTCAAATAATAAGGATCCACGCCAATGCAATGACCTCCTACCAAACCGGGAAAAAACTTAAGAAAATTCCATTTGGTACCAGCTGCTTCAAGAACTTCATAGGTATTTATACCCATACGGTTAAAAATAATAGAAAGCTCGTTCATCAATGCAATATTGACATCTCGTTGAGTATTCTCAATAATTTTCGCTGATTCAGCAACTTTTATACAAGAAGCCCTGTGAACTCCAGCCTTAACGACCAATTCATAAACTTTAGAAACCGTTTCCAAAGATTCTTCATCGCATCCTGAAACAATTTTTGTAATGGTTGTAAGGGTATGTACTTTGTCACCCGGATTAATTCTTTCGGGAGAAAACCCTACTTTAAAGTCTTTAATAAACTCTAAACCGGAAAGTTCTTCCAAAATAGGAATACAATCTTCTTCTGTACATCCCGGATAAACAGTTGATTCGTAAACCACATAATCTCCTTTTTTTAAAATCTTACCAACGGTTCTTGTTGCCGAAAGCAAAGGGGTTAAATCAGGCAAATTATGACTATCAATTGGAGTGGGTACAGCAACAATATGAAAGTTTGCATCCTTTAAATCTTCAATCTTTGATGTAAAAACGATATCGGAGTCATCAAACGCTTCAGCGGGCAATTCTTCACTAGGATCGATATGATTTCTCATCATTTCAACTCTGTCTTCTTTAATATCAAAACCGATTACTTTGATTTTTTTTGCGAATTCAAGAGCAATTGGAAGCCCAACATACCCTAATCCAATAACTGATAGTTTTGCTTGTTTACTTAGGAGTTGTTCGTAAAGAGTCATGTTTGTAGTTTTAAATGTTTTTTAATATAGGATGATAATCTCCTACCATTCCAATGGGCTGAGAGTTTCGGATCTCGTATACGGTTTCAATACTTCCGCGGGCATCTTCCAACCCAAAGCCATTTCCGGATAAAATTTCTTTATAGCTTAATGTATGTAAATCAGTAAATCCATCGCTAAATTCTATTTCTCTATTTCCTAAAAGAATTGAACGATAGGTTCGTTGGTTTTTTAAAATAGCTTCTGTGGGCAACGTTTTCGCATCAATAGATAAAAACCATCTGACTCTTGCCTTTTTCAATATCAGCAAACCGGCGGCTGTCTCTGGTGTCGAAATATGAATTTTACTTTCCTTCATCTCTCCAAAAATCCATTCCAGCATATCGAAAAAATGAACGCCAATATTGGTAGCCACTCCTCCTGATTTACTCAAATCACCTTTCCAAGAAGTAAAGTACCAACTGCCTCTTGAGGTAATATAAGTTAAGTCAATATCATAAATTACATCGTCCGGAGCCTTATCAATTTCTTCTTTTAATTTAATAATGGATGGATGTAATCTTAATTGTAAAATGGTATGGATCTTTTTTGCACTTTCCTTTTCAATTTCCTTTAATGCATTAATATTCCATGGGTTTAACACAATTGGTTTTTCACAAATAGCATGAGCGTCATTTCTCAGAGCTAACCTTATATGCGAATCATGAAGATAGTTTGGAGAACAAATACTAACGAAATCTATTTTCTTTTGGTTTCCTTCCCTTCGCAACTTGTCTAAATGACGATCGAAACGTTCTGGTTCAAGAAAGAAATTAGCAGAGGGAAAATAGGAGTCAATGATTCCTATGCTATCAAATTTATCCAAGGCTGCTACCAGAGTATTTTGAGTATCCTTAATAGCCTTCATGTGCCTTGGGGCAATATAACCTGCTGCGCCTATGAGGGCAAAATTGATATTATGATCTGTCATTTCTATTATATTTTACTGACCTTATTGTCTTTGAGTTCGTACTTTTCTTTACTTTCAGGGCATTCAGCTATTCCGCTAGCATCAAAATGCAAACGGTGACCATATTCGCTCATCCATCCCATTTGGCGTGCAGGATTACCAACCATAAGAGCATAATCGGGAACTTCTTTGGTGATAACAGCCCCTGCACCTATGAATGCAAATCTTCCGATTTCATGTCCACAAACGATGGTGGCATTGGCTCCAATGCTTGCCCCTTTTCTCACAAGGGTTTTAGAATATTGATTTTTTCTGTTTACCGCACTTCTAGGGTTAATAACATTCGTGAAAACCATGGATGGGCCCAAAAAAACATCGTCTTCACAAATAACCCCGGTATAAATTGAAACGTTATTTTGAATTTTTACATTGTTTCCTAAAACAACCTCTGGAGAAACCACTACATTTTGTCCAATATTGCAATTTTCTCCAATGACACAACCATTCATAATGTTTGAAAACTGCCATATTTTTGTTCCATTCCCGATTTTACAGTCATCGCTAACGATTGCAAAATGATGGGCAAAATAGTTTTTCTCCATATTTAATTATTGTTGATAAACTCTAAAACAGAGGTAGTTATATGCTTTAATTGTTCTTCATCCAATTCAGAATGCATGGGCAATGAGAAAACAGAATTACTCAGCATTTCTGTAACAGGAAAATCACCTTGTTTATACCTTGGGTCTAAATAAGCTTTTTGCAAATGAAGTGGAACAGGGTAATAAATCATTGCCGGAATTTCTTTAGATGCTAAATATTCAATAAGTTTAGCACGGTCGATACCCTCGGAAACCAATGTGTATTGATGAAAAACATGGGTGGAGCAAGATGCAGTTACCGGAGTCTTAAGCTTGGGGCAATTTGCAAAAGCATTATTATAGTATGAAGCAGCCCTATTTCTTGACTTTGCATAATCATCCAGATATTGCAGCTTAACTTTCAAAACCGCCGCCTGAATACTATCTAAACGCGAATTAACGCCAACCAAATCGTGATAATACCTAACCACCATACCATGATTTACAATGATGCGTATTTGTTTGGCCAATTCATCGTCGTTGGTAAATATTGCGCCACCATCTCCATAACAACCTAAGTTTTTGGAAGGGAAAAAGGAAGTGCAACCCATATGACCAATAGTACCGGCTTTTTGACGAGTTTGGTCTTTAAAAATATAGTCAGCACCAATGGCTTGGCAGTTATCTTCAATAACATATAAATTATGTCGTTGAGAAATCTCCATAATGCGTTCCATATTCGCACTTTGGCCAAATAAATGCACAGGAACAACCGCTTTGGTTTTAGAGGTTATCGCTTTTTCGAAAGCAACAGGGTCAATATTAAATGTATCTGGTTCAACATCCACAAGAACAGAGATCGGAAGAGCACACGTCTGAACTCCAGTCACCTGAAGCTATC
>CAZJBB010000043.1:0-18022 GCA_964543995.1 uncultured Bacteroidales bacterium | reverse complement strand
CTACACGGCTCTGAACACTCTTTCCCTACACGACGCTCTTCCGATCTTTCCCCAAGCAGTTTGGTTAAATTTGAGAGGAAGGCCTGTTAATGCCAATCCGAGGAAGCTGGTTACAACAAAAAGGTGCATTACAATCTGATAAGGACGGAAACGTCGGTAAACTTTCTGAGGAGTTTTCTCATTTACTTTAGCTTGAGTAGCCGAAGTAGAAAATAATGTTGCATTGCGGGCTTGTTTCTTTTCTACAAAACCTCTGATTGCCCAAAGTATAGAATGTATCCAGAAAAAAAGAAAGACACTGACCAACAGAATGTTCATGCTGAGAGTCACCCAGAAAAGCATAGGAAACTTACTATGGTTTGTGGGCTCTGCATGAGGAATATATTTCGCAAAAAGACTTCCTGCATCGGCATGACATTGTTTGCAGGTTCCAGCTATATGCGCCGGATTTACAGTTGAATTGCTGTCATTTTGTGCTAGAATATTATGTGAACCGTGGCAGTCGGCACAACCGGCTACTCTTTCAGGATATCCGAGGCGCATGTTCTTACCATGATAACTCTCAAAATAGGTTTCCGGTGCAATATTAGTAACTTTGTTACGAGCCATCATGTTTGCATCGGCATGACATTTCAAACACGCTTGTGTATGGAATGCACGTCCTTGAGCCACATTGTCAACGCTTTTTATGGCGTGAAGCCCATGGCAATCAATGCAAGAAGGAGCATCCTTATTTCCTTTAACTAAAGCTTTATAGTGAATGGATTGGAAATAGGCAGATTCTTTTTGGTGGCATTGGATACACAACTTCGAGGCGGCGACCTTGTCGGCTTTCATGGAAGTGATGTTATGGATGTCTTTATGACATTTAGAGCATGTGATAGGGAGCCGACTGGCATTGTGAACACTCGACTGATGTTCTTTAGATATTACACTGTGACAACTGCCACAATTCATGGGTTTAAAGCAAACAACACATGTTTTTTTAGCGGCATCCGTTTTCGTCAGGGTTTGGGTTTCATCTTTAATATGGCAGGCGTTGCATAAAAGCGAATGATGAACAGAAGTATTGTAGTTCTGGATAGAAATGCTCTTTTCATGGCAGTTAATGCAATCCGTATTGGAGGGTTCAGAAATAGAAGAGTTTCGTGCTGTTGAAAGAGATGTCAATGATCCTAAGAACAGCCAAACAGCAAGGTTTTTTATTGTTAAAGATGCTACATTCATATATTTAATAAAATTTAGCCGCAAAGTCCTCCGGCATGTTTCTTCGTTCCTATTTTAATCTTTGGAGTATAAGCGTTTTTTGGAAATAATTCAAGTACCGCTGCTTGTGGGGATGAAAGATTAACGGCTTTTCCATCCACTGTTTTATCTGCAAAAAGACGGTTCCAATCATGTAAACCATTTTCTAATATATATAGATTTGCTACCCCTTGAACCTTCAAGTATTGCCATGCTTTAATAGAAATTGAGTCGTTATCGGCAATTAATACCACCACGCCTTGAGGAGGGAGCTGAGTGAAAGAGGCTACAAATTTGGGGTCGAGAAGGTTGTCCAAGCTCGCATTTTCTGAGCCACTGAGATGAAATGTTTCGAAATCTTTTGGCGAGCGTAAATCCAATGTAACCAGCTTGACTGAAGATTCATTGTTTGTTTTTACATATTCCAAAGGATGAATGAAAACGGATTTGGAAGTGAGCTGACCGGCATATTGGTTTTCGAAAATTTTCCATTTACGAATGGGATCGGGCTGACCAATAATCCAAACCAAAGCAGCAAATGTGACTAAAGCTGCCGCTCCAATAATATACGAACGTTTGGTGATTTTCCAAGACCAGGCTTTTCCTGTACCTTTATTACGGAAGAACTCTTCTACTTTTTCAGCGCCGTAAAACATAAATAAAGCCATAAGAATTACCGCAAAAACCGTGGCGCCAATTGACCAACCCAACCAATCCGAGACTAAGAAACGCTCGGTGAAGGATGAGTTCCAGAAATTTTCGAAACCGGGTAAAGTTTCTCCGAACAGACCTGCACCCAAGGTTGCACCAATAAGAAAGAAAAGACCGTCAATCTTAAAACTGGCAGTGGCCACAATGGACGTGCCGGGGCAATAGCCTCCAATGATAAAACCCACGCCCATGATAAGTCCACCTACAATTCCCGGCCATAAATAGGTTTGGTTTACAGCAAGTTGAGAAAAATCGAGCAAGCCCATACCGGAAGAAAGAAAAATTAATAGACAAGCAACAATAATACCTGTAAACATGGTTTTTAGAACCGTCATGTCTTTTAAATAAAATTGTGCAGCAAGTCTTCGTGAATCTCCAAATCCTGCCAATTCCAAAGAGACCCCAAATCCCGCTCCAATCAGAAAGAAAACCACGTATCCGCCGGCTTTCCCAAGTAATAAACTTACATCAATAGGTAACATAATATATTTCTCCTTATTAATTAATCAGCCCAAAGGCGGCGAACAAAATAGGCGATGGCGTAGCCACCAATAAAAACACTGAACATAAATGCCCAACTTCCCAAAGAAAGGACCGCTCCACCCGATAAGGCTTGCCCGGAAGTACATCCCCTTGCAAATCGGGCTCCGTATCCCATAATAAGCCCTCCTAAAAGGGCGAAGAAGAGTCTTTGTTTTTTTGAGATTTTTGAGCCTTTAAATATCTCGACTTTCAACCGACCATTTAATCCGGCGGAAAGCATTCCCCCGGCAAAGGTGCCCAAGAGTAAAAAAATACTTGGGTGATCCAATGCATTGCGCTCCCCTGCACCCATAGCAGCGAAGGTCCCAACTTTATCCACATGGGATGACCATAGCATTTTTGTTACTGCAACCTGTATGCGACCAATGGCTCCGGATGCTCCCAGCCCACTGTGAGTAAGCGCATAGGCAGCAAATAAAACCACTCCAAGAATGATACCTGCGAAGTAGGGGTTTTTGACAGGATTTGGTGTTTTTTTCATTTTAATTGAATTATGATGTTTATTTCTTTAGTACTTGAACCGGATCATGTTCATAACCAAGTTCTTTCCAATTCAAGCGGCTTACTGTAGAATGACATTGCAAGCAGGTCAAAGCCTTTTTTCGCGTGGTAACCATGTGGTTGATTGGCCAATACATTTTTGTATTGGTAAAACCATACTTGCCACTATAAGGTAAATTGTTAAGTTCAGCTCCCTTCTTTAAGGCATAACTCCAATCAAACTTAGTCCAAAATCCACCTTCTCCACTCGTAATAGGAGGGATAAGAATGTTGTTGACCTGATCGTAAGGTTGCTTGGCATGATGTACTTTAAATGGCCAAATCTTTGCTTTGGGATCATTGCGTGAACCCAAAGGACGATTTATATAGTGTTCTTCTTCCGCATCCAGTTTATCGCCAACAACATATCGATCCATTTTTCCATTATACCAAGTGTAGGTTGGAATAACATCTTCCTCGTATTGGAATTCCCCTTTAATTTTCAGGTATTTGTGTGGGTTATCTTTTCGTGTAGAATCTCCTGCTTTCGACCAATCCCAGTTCATTTTAGTAGGAAGTTTTCGGGCAAATTCCGGGATATGACATGTTTGACAAGCTATACGTGAAGTGTGTTCATTCAGGCGATGATCTTTATGAGGTTTTTCAGTATGGCATTGTTCGCAATCAAAACGTACTGCTTTGGTTTTTTCTGTGTAAGTAACGTTCACTTTTCCCGGAATTATGTGATTGTGTGTTTGGTGACAATCTTGACATTGGAAATTGAGTTTCCCCATGTGGAAGTCAAGTTCTTGGTTGGCATTTAACAGCGATTCATCAAGGTCTCCATGTTTTACCCCCATGCCGCCACCACCACTGAAATGACAAGCTCCACAGTTTTCCCGGTTGGGACGGCGTACACTTCCTGCAACTACATTTAGTTTCACGTTTTTGCCCGGTATCCCCCGTTTCGTTTTAGAATAGCTACCGGAACCATCATGGCATATCAAACAGTCCACATTTTCTTCTTTTGAGAAATCGAAACTCATATCGCTCCATCCATAACCGGCATGGCATGTTACGCAGGAACCCCAGTTTCCTACCACACTGATACAAAAGTTATTAATTTGATTGCGCTTACCAAGAAGTATGGTCTTGCCGTTTCGAACCACATCACCGCTAATCCATGTCCAATGAGGTGTTTGCATTACTTCCTTAGCACTCTTGGGGTGGCAGTTGAGACACATTCTTGTAACTTGTTGAGGTGAATCAATAGGGTTTTTGAAATAAGCACTGTGATCTAAATGGGGCAGGGTGCGGCCCTCAATTGGATTCTTAGGAATAGGAGCGGAGCCGTTATTAATTTGAGAACCATGATTGCAAGCATTTGCAAAAAGTAGCACAAGGATGGATATCACGGCTAAGTGAATCCTATTGTGCATTGACTTTGTTTTTTTCATTTAGAAATACTTAAAAAGTTTATTACCCATCTCGAAATCGGCATTTGGATTTCGATGTAAACATGTACGGCAAAAATACTTGTTGTTATCTCACTAACAGTCTTTTTGATGTGTGATACATCAAGCCCCGATGTGACTTTTATCACATAAATTATTTGTACTTTTGTTCGTAAGAATAAACTCAACATGAATTCACATAGTTGCACCGACTATAAGATAAAATCATCAGCTTCAAAGACTCTCAATGTCGAAGAATTTGATGTATTGGAGAAAAACAGTGTTCAGGTTTTATTTAAGAAGGGAGAAATCATCTTTAAGCAGGATGCCCCGGCGCTTAACATTGCTTATTTAAGAACAGGATTGGTTAAAATACACATGAATGGCCCTTCGCATGAAAAAATCATCCGTATTGTTAAAGCTCCGTCTTATTTGGGGATACCTACCTCTATGGATGAAAAAATCAATCAATTTTCAGCAACGGCAATAGAAGATACTTCCATTTGTTTTATCAATACGAATGTCTTCCGTAATTTCATTTACACCAATGGCAAATTTGCTTATGAAGTGATATTGGAGCTTTGTCGTAATGAGCTTTTCGATTACCATCGCTATGCAAGTTTGGCTCAAAAACAGGTTCCCGGATTGGTAGCCGAAACCCTGATTTGTTTTTCGGATAAGATTTATGAAAACGATCGTTTTAGCATCCCCATATCCCGAGCCGACATGGCGGATCTTATAGGTACTTCAAGGGAAAGTGTGAGCCGAATATTGACGGAATTTAGTAATGAGAAAATCATTGAAATCAACAATGCTGAAGTTTCCATACTGAACAAAGAAATGTTACATCAAATTAGTGAGAAGGGGTGATTTTGACGGGAGTTAAATATACCCAAATTATAGTTTCGTTTTCCTTCATAGCTTATTCGTTTTTTTAGGAGCACGTTTTGCTGTTGTTATTCCTGCATCCTGCAATTTTCTGCCTAAGGGGTCATTTGCTGCTACCATTGATAAGTCATTCTCCAAGCTGAGCACAAATAGTACTTGCAAATAGCTGCCAATGGCAACGGTAGGAACCCCCTGTTCGATATTGTAAACTGTTTTTCTACTTATGCCTGCTCGCTCTGCAACTTGCTCTGCACTGAACTTTCTTCGCAGTCGAGCAAGCTGAATATGCTCCCCCAGTTCCTTTAGAACCTTGAGGTTTTTGGGTAATATTGCCGGGGCTGTTTTCATCTAATGTGTCTTATAAGACACAAATATAATATTATTTATCCTTTTTATGACACGTTACGATATTTTTTTTTAGCAATTATGTACTTGTTAGAAATCTCAGTTTTTATCTTTTTTTGCTACCATAAACCTTGAATTTGGCAGCTAAATTTATCATTATCAACAACGAACGATAAAAAAAGCATTGAACATCTATGGTTTTACAGTTAGGTTTATTTGCCTATACAAAAGCCACTAAAGATATTCTGAAGCACTTCCTCGTTTTTTATCTCACCGGAGACTAAACCTAAATGGTACAGAGCCTGTTTTAGATCAATGCTAATTAAATCGGTAGCCACTTCACTGTCGAAAGCTAGTTTTATATTTTCCAAAGCTTCCAATGTTTTGAGAAAGGATTCGAAATGGCGTGCATTAGAAACGATTTGGCGGTCTTCTAAATGATGGGTTGCCATGGCTTTCACTAGGCTGTCGGCGATTAGATTGATGTTTTCGTTTCGTTTGGCTGAAATGAAAAGGGTATTCAGTTCTACCCATTCATTAAAGTGTGCAGGACTTTCTGAAAGCAAATCGGCTTTGTTCCCAATAATGATAAAAGCTTTTTCCGGATTCTCCATGTGCTCACGAAAATCTTCCAAATCGGTACGAATGTCGTCAACCCGAGTTTGATTCACATCCACCACGTATAGCACAATCATGGCTTCGCTAATGGCTTTGTAGGTTCTTTCTATGCCAATGGATTCAATGCTGTCTTCGGTGTGACGCAAACCGGCTGTATCAATAAATCGGAAACTGATGCCTTCAATCACCATGCTGTCCTCTATGGTATCGCGGGTGGTTCCGGGTATTTCGGAAACGATGGCGCGCTCTTCCTGAAGCAAGGCATTCAGTAAAGTGGATTTTCCCACATTGGGTTTGCCAACAATGGCCACGGGAATACCATTTTTTATCACATTCCCAAAGCTAAAAGAGTTCTTCAGTTTTTCCATTTCGGAGGTAATGCTGTTCAGCAAATTTCTCAGCTCAGTTCTGTCGGCAAATTCAACATCTTCCTCACTGAAATCCAACTCCAGTTCAATTAAGGTGGCAAACCGAAGCAGTTGTGCTCTTAAGTTACTGATAATGTTAGCGTATCCTCCTCGTAAATGCTCCATGGCCAGTTTATGCGCTCCGGGTGATTGGGCTGATATAAGTTCGGCAACGGCTTCTGCTTGCATGAGGTCGAGTTTGCCATTCAGAAAGGCACGGAAAGTAAATTCTCCTGCCTCCGCCAATCTTGCCCCTTGTTGAATCAGCAATTCCATGATTTTTTGCTGTATGTATCTACTTCCATGACAACTGATTTCAATGGCATCTTCGCCTGTATATGATTTTGGTGCTCTAAAAACAGAAAGGATAACGTCATCTAAAATCTCCTTTCCATTTTTCAATGTGCCATAATGCAGGGTATAGCCTTTAGAGGTAAGTATATCCTGTTTGGGATTAGACGAGCTAAAAACCGAACTGCATAAGGGAATGCAACCTTCGCCTGAAACTCTAATAATAGCAATAGCACCGCTTCCGGGAGGTGTTGCAATAGCACAAATGATATCCGTTGAAAAATGCATGAGTTTTACATTATTATGTTGGAGCAAAGTTAAAGCAGAAAGTCTAATAAACTATCAAATAAAGCGATAAAGTGCCAATAATACCGTTTGCATATAGGTAATAACCCTATCTTCGCTACTGTTGATAGAAAAAACATCCATTGCCACGGCATTATGATGAAATTCTATTGCCAACATTATAAATTGAAATGGTTTAATATAAAATTTCAAAAAAACATGGGTCAGAAAGGCAATTTTCAAAAAAAAATGTGTAGGTTTGCTCACCAAAAAAAAATAAAACAATGAGCATATTAGTTGATAAAAATTCTAAGATTTTAGTTCAGGGATTTACCGGAAATGAAGGAACATTCCATTCTACTCAAATGATAGAGTATGGCACCCAAGTGGTGGGTGGAGTTACTCCCGGTAAAGGGGGCAGTGTACATTTGGATAAACCTGTTTTTAACACCATGAAAGAAGCGGTTGAAGCTACCGGTGCAGACGTATCTGTGGTATTTGTGGCTCCGCCTTATGCGGCCGATGCCATTATGGAAGCTGCGGATGCCGGAATCAGAGTGGTAGTGTGTATTACCGAAGGAATCCCAACGCAAGATATGGTTGTGGTAAAAGAATATTTAAGTGATAAAAACACCCGTTTAATTGGGCCAAACTGCCCGGGAATTATCACCCCGCCGACTACCAAAATTGGAATTATGCCCGGATTTATTCATACTCCCGGTAAAATTGGAATCGTTTCCCGTTCAGGAACCTTGGCGTATGAGGCCGTAGATCAAATTACCAAAGCCGGATTAGGTCAATCTACTTGTATCGGTATTGGTGGCGATCCCATTCCGGGAACTACCATCAAAGATGCGGTTGAAATGTTTATGAATGATAAAGACACCGAAGGCATTGTGATGATTGGTGAAATTGGCGGTAATATGGAAACCGATGCCGGATATTACATAAAAGAATTTGGAACCAAACCGGTGGTAAGCTTCATAGCCGGAGCTACTGCACCTAAAGGAAGAACCATGGGTCACGCCGGAGCTATCGTAGGTGGAAAAGCAGATACTGCTCAAGCTAAGAAAGAAATATTAGTTGCTTGTGGAGTACATGTGGTAGATTCACCCGCTGATATTGGTTCAAAAATGATTGAAGCTTTGAAAAAGTAAAAAAATATTTTTCTATTTGAAATCCTAAAATCAGTAAATGGTTTTAGGATTTTTTATTTCGCAGGTTTAAACTCGTAACAACCCGGATCGGGGAAGCCATCATCTCTAGGCTTTCCTAATAAATCATAAGGAATCAGAATACTGGGCGTTCCCGCATTAATGATAGGAGAACCGGAGGTGAGTTGAAAGTTATTATCGGCAGATGCTGCAAAACCCGGGTCAGTATTTTTAATGCAGTTCAGATATTTGGCAATGTCAGAAGTATTTAAGGTGGTCTTAATGACCGTGTTTTCAAACTTATAATTCATGACCGCACCATTGGTTTGATCCATTCCTATTTCATCCTGATTGTTACCATATACAATGCAATTTCCAAAATAGGCATTCAAATCGGAAGGGGTAATGATGGTACCTGTATTATCTGTTTTAAAGTTATTAAAGTAAAGGGTAGGGGTTTGACGTACTCCAAAAGACCAATAGTTTGCAAGGGTGCAATGTTTAAAATTGTAATTACCTCCTTGGGTAAGTGCCACATTGTAGTTGCCACTGTTTCCAAACAAACAATTTTCGGAAGTGATGATGTAGTTTCGAGTTAGCAAATCAAATCCACTGGAGTTTTTAATGATGGTATTATTGAGCATCAGTTTATTCCCCATGGCCGATTGCAATACTTCAGCTTGAATGCCGATAAAAGCATTTTTTATGACGGCATAATTAATTTCATTATCCACACTGCCTTCGTTTAGCCAAATTCTATCCCATTGTCCGGGAACATCCTGATAATATTGTTCCAATCTATCCCCTTGGAATGTAACCGGCTGGTCTAACACCCCATTCACTTTAATACAACCTCCTTTATACACCCAGAGACCTCCATTGCTGTGGACATATATTTTTACGCCCGGGTCGATATTTAAGCGAGCCGTGGAATCCACTACAGCATAACCGTAAATCACATAAGGTTTATCATTTGCCCAAGTAATGTTTTCGCCTTCGTGGGCAACAATTTTATATGGGGGAAGGTTAGGAGAGTATGTGTCGGCAATTATAAAATGAGCATCTTGTCCCCAAGTCAATAAGTCCACATCCTGCACATTCCCGTTGGTCTCAAAAAGGATGGAATCACTCACCAATAAAGGCAAAGTTCCATGGTTGGGATCAATGGTTACTTTTATGAAAATAAAAATGCTGTCGTGGGCTGCGATCTCCACATCCGAAAACTGAGTTCCGGGAACGCCATCCACATTTAAGCGATAGGGTGAAGCCGTGCCTCCGGCTAAATAAATTGAAGATATTTTAATTTTCTGACTGTTGTTGTTGTAAACCATCAATCTTTTGGTAGTAGAACCCACGGTGGTGAAAACGGTATCAAAAAGCACTCTGGAAGCAGAAAAATCAACCTTAGCAGAAGAATCCGTAATAAAACTGCTTTCCTTTTTGCATGCAAAAAATGAAATGAATAGTACTACTAAAAGTGTGTAAGTGAATAAATTGCGCTTCAACGGAATTTGTATTTGTTTGCAAAGGTAATATTTCAATACGAAAGTACCGGCAATTTATTGTTTAGAAGAGCAGATACAAGAGAAATTATTCAGTAATTGGGGGAAATGCTATGGTTACTTTAAGCTCATGAAGCTATACTTTAAAGCTCAAAAAAAGCAAAATTTCGAGCCTTATTTTTAAATACAGGAGCTGTAATGTTATAAAGTGGTGAGAATATTTTTAAATACATTATCTATACGTACAGACACGTAAGAAGTGTCCGACCACATGATAGAAGAAACCGTAACGAGATAAATATCATTATATTATGTGCTTTTGTTTTCTGTTGTTTTTAATCGTCAATCCATTTCATTTCATTAAATGTAAAATACGATCCACCACATTCACAAATTTTAAAATCATTAGTTTCCGTCATTTTATTGCACTTATCACAAACATAATTTAATTCTTGAGCTTTTGATTCAGCTGTTGTAGGTTTATGAACTTTAAAAATAAGTACCCAAAAACAATATAAAACTGCACAAAGAAATAAATGCATAAATAAATTATCAGGTATATT
This sequence comes from uncultured Bacteroidales bacterium, assembly GCA_964543995.1. Taxonomy (GTDB): domain Bacteria; phylum Bacteroidota; class Bacteroidia; order Bacteroidales; family CAIXTV01; genus CAIXTV01. The sequence continues at coordinate 7,536 of CAZJBB010000043.1, read as the reverse complement.
TTTCATTGCTTCATAAGTTCCGAATCTATCAAAAGATTGGCTGTACCCATGACCTTCACCACCAATAATTAAATTTAATACAAACCTTAGAACTGTTAATAAAAATGGCATTATTAAAAAGAAAAAAATTAGTAGCCCAATTCTACTTTCAAAAAAAGTCAAAATCCTTAGAATTAAACTTGTTTTGATTGGCTCAGACAATTCTTTAGTTGTTTTTTTAATCCACATAAATCTTAATGACTTCGTTGTGATCGTGAGCGTCTACCTTGTTGGTTAATTTCTGTTAAGACAGCGTATTTCACTGTGCTTTTTTACTTCTTTTATTAAAGAACGATTAGATGAATTTTTATGCAGAAACTTTTGATCGGCTTTTCCGAATTTGTTTCTGATTTCTTAAATGTTTTTGTTTTTTAAAAAAATCACTTATGGCATTTTCTTCTTCTAATGTTAGAGGTTCTTGTCCGCCAATAAAATCAACATCAAGTTCTTTGGTTTTAGTTTTCATCTTGGAAAATATTTATTGATTCGTTTTAATGCTGCAACTGTGTCGATTATCATTAATCTTCCACCAAAATGGATTGCACCTAAAGAGTCAATGTAATGTTGCACTAGTTGAGTTTTTGAAATGAAAGAAACATTTCCTTCATGACCGCGCTGAAAAGAAAGTTTGCAAGCAAATGCAACTAAATTCCCCGGTACTCCTGAATGCATTTTTTTCTTGCCTTTATTGAATGGAGCACTCTCAACCAAATGCATAAATACATGGTCAAGTTTTACTTCCAAACTGATAAGTCCTTGAATGATCGATTGGTTATTTACTATAGTAAGTTTATAAACGTCTCGTTCAGGTCGCTTTAATTCTACTTTCCAGTCAAACTGCCAAGCGTTTTTTTTATTTACTAATGCAAGGTCTGTATTCGATACAAGTATTATGTCAGTTGAAAAACTGTCTCCGGTGATGGTGTTTTCTATGGAGTTTGTCAGCTTATCCACTTCAAAATCATTTCCTGTTTCTTTGCGTTTTTTCATTCAGCTAATTTACAAAATAATTGTCAATGAAAAGTGTTTTACAAGTTGTAGTTTACTAAAAGCATGATGTGTTTAGGTAAGCTTTTTTTTAGCTTTGGATTTTAAGGTTGGTTATTTATTGCATTTTGCAAATTTGTTGTTGTCGACTATAAATTATCCTTTTATATTCGGTGGAGTAAAAAGGGGGGCTTCCTCTTTATATTAATGCAGCATTTGTTAAGGGATTAATTTATTCATACCTGTCGGAAGCGAGTTCACGCCAGTCGGGAGTCAGTTCACGCCAGTCGGGAGAGAGTTCATACCAGTCGGGAGTCAATTCACGCCAGTCGGAAGAGAGTTCATACCAGTCGGGAGTCAGTTCACGCCAGTCGGAAGAGAGTTCACACCTGTCGGGAGTCAGTTCACGCCAGTCGGAAGAGAGTTCATACCTGTCGGGAGTCAGTTCACGCCTGTCGGGAGTCAGTTCACGCCAGTCGGAAGAGAGTTCATACCAGTCGGGAGAGAGTTCACGCCAGTCGGAAGAGAGTTCATACCAGTCGGAAGGCAGTTTACGCCAGTCGGGAGTCAATGTATTGCTGTTCAAAGGGAGTGTAATGCCTTAGAGTAAGGCTTGGTTTGTCGAAAGTAAAAGAGAATTATTTTTTACCACAAAGAGCACAAAGGGGGAACACAAAGACCACAAGGATGGCTTTTGGAGAAAATAATCGGAAATTATTCTTACTGAAAATCAGTACAATACAAAATAATTTCAAAAAAATGAAAAATATTTCCAAAAATAATTCCATTTGGAAATTCCATGAAAGTATATAAGTTCAAATAGCAAAGTGCTATTAAAATTAAATAAAAACAAAAAAGCCATGAAAAAATTTTTTAGAATGAAGTTGTTTAACTTCAAAGGAATCCAGAAATTCAATTCGGTACATGCCGAAAAAGTAGAACAAATTGACGGTTATGCCGCAGAGAAAGACCAACTCGATCAAAGTATTGCAAACTTTGAACAGGCGGAGGACCTATTGACGTCCGACCGAAAGGGAATTACTTCAGAAACCGCTACAGCCAAAAAAGCCATGGCTGAAACGGTGACCAGGGTTGCCCGCAAAGCTTTGCCTTTTGCCCGTAAAGCAAAGTTAATTGCAGTGGTAGCCCAACTGAACAGAAGTGAAACCTATATATTAAAAGCAGCAGGCTTAACTGCTTTGAGCCGCGCAAGAGTGCTGCTTAGTACCTTGTTACAATACAACAGCGTGTTAACTTGTGTTACCTCTGAAGATGTAGAAGACATGCAACAAAAAATTGAGGCCTATACCGAAGTACACCAGAATCCGAAAATACTGAGAGAAACCAGAAAAATGGAAGGGAGTGAATTTCTCCGTTTGGAATATCAAAAAGCCAGTGCAGCCGTTCAGAACATGCACGATTTTATCTATGGGCATTACAAAAGCACCCAACCTCAACTCTTGAAGGAATTTGAAGATTATCTTTATATGGAAGGCTTAAACACAAAGCACACTGCCCTCATGGCCCATTGTTTTGTGCAGAATGAAGACCCGACTCAACAAGCGGTAGATGTTGAAGGCATAGAATTGAGTATTCCTGAACTTAACGAAAAGACTCAAAGTGATATCCTTGGGATGTGTAAACTGAGTAAGTTTAAGGGAGGCGCATACCGGGTACAATTTAATAAAGAAGGCTTCGAAAGCCGTGAATTCCAATTAGAGTTTAAAAATGGGCATAAACTCGAATTGGAAGTGGAAATGAAGAAGGTGGGATAGCTTGTTTTTCGTTTTATTTTTTTATTGAAAGGCTTTCCGAAAGGGAGGCCTTTTGATTTTGTTAAATACTTGAGAGGATGGGATATTTTTCTTAGTTTTGGATTTTAATGGGAGCCAATAAAAATAATTTTATAAAAGGTCGAAGATTATGAATCATATTGGGCTTGCAAAAATTTAAAAATCTTGGATGAAAAATCTGCAAGATATTGAAATAAAAAGCATAAAGGTGGAGGAAGAAAGAAGTGAGAAAACAATGGGATGCATAAAAATTTGTGCTATAAAACATTCACGAATTATGTAAATATATGTTTAAACCTTGTTAAAACTATAAAATGAAGAAAGATGACACACAAGCTATGTATAAATGTATTATAGTTGTCATGCAAAAAAATGACATGATAATAAATTTGAAATAAAATTATTATCTTTGAAGTTGGCTAAATACAATTTTTATTGAGTAAAATGAAAATTCAAACAATTAAAATAGAGAACTTTAGAAGCATTAAAGGTATAGAGATTGATTTTATGAAAAACCTAAATGTTTTGGTTGGCATTAATGGTTCTGGAAAAACTACAATTCTTGATGCAATATCAATCGTAATTTCATGGCTTGTTAACAGAATTCAAAGACAGAATGCATCAGGAAATCTCATATTAGACACAGATATTAGAAATGAGACTCCTTTTTCAGCAATCAAAGTAAGTGTGATTGAAAAAGATGAAAATTTTGAATGGAAATTAATTAAAATAGCTAAGGGAGTTAGTAATCCTGGGAAATCAGAATTGAATGGAGTTTCAGAATTAGCTTCTTTATATCAGGAATCATTATTAAAAGAAACTAGACTCCCTGTGCTAGCATATTATCCAGTAACTAGAGTAGTTAATAAAACTATTCCCGAGGTAAAAGGAAAGGAAAATTTATATATTTTGGATGTTTATGATAATGCCTTGGGAGGGAAAAGAAATTATCATTCATTTTTTGAGTGGTTTAGGTTGCAAGATGATATTGTAAATGAAGAAGCAATGTCTCGATCTAAATGGATACAGCTAAATCAAGATTGGATTAAACGTCGAATTAAAAAACTGCTTGATTTAATGAAAACTACCTTTAGTAGTAGCAATAGTGAATTTAATAAAGGCGAATATAAATATTTGATTGAGCGTTTTGATAAAGATGAGTTGATTTATAAGGAACCTCGTTTCCTTTTTCATGAACTATCACGTTTAATGGATATGGCAGGCATGCATTCTCACATAAATTTTAAATATGAAAAAATATTTCATGATTTGGAATACATGTTTCATAAAATGGAAATGTTTAGTCGTGAATATCGGGATGATTTGATTGACGAGGGTGGTCGTTACGAAGAAATAATTGTTCGAGTTATAAGAGGTTTTAGATATACTTTTAAAGAGAATAAGCCAGATAATAACACAATAGAATTTGTTTGGGAAGCATTTGTTTTTGCAAATATTCTTAGTTTATGGTGGTTAAGTGAGAAAGGTAAACGAACAGTGGAAAGAGAGCTTCGAAAATATTTACCTAATTTGAATTACCCTGATACTAATTGGGAATTTTTATCTGAAAAATTAATCGCTATATTAAAACAAGTTATTAAAAATGAGATAAACCAAAAAAAGAGTGTATATAAAGGAGAAGGGCAAGAATTAAAAGCTGTTGCAAAAGCAATTGAACAATTTGTTCCTGAATATTCATTACTTCGGGTGAAAAGAGCGCCTCGACCTCATATGCTAATTAATAAAGGTAAAGAAACATTTAACCTTGATCAACTTTCAGATGGAGAGAAAAATTTAATTACTCTTGTTGGAGATATTGCTAGACGACTCGCAATTGCTAATCCAAATAGTAAAGAGCCATTAAAAGGAGAAGGAATAATTTTAATTGATGAAATAGATCTCCATTTACACCCTAAATGGCAGCGGTTAATGATCCCACAACTTACAAAAGTTTTTCCCAATTGTCAGTTTATTATTACGACACACTCACCACAAGTTCTTAGTCATGTTAAGCCCGAAAGTATATTTTTGCTTAATAATGAGAATAATGAATTATCTTATTCCAAAGCGATAGAATCTTTTGGAATGAATTCAGATAGAATACTTGAGGACTTGTTGGTTACAGATGCAAGACCTATTGAAATTAAGAAACAATTACACAAATTGTTTAAATTAATACAAGACGGAGATATTGAAAAAGCGAAAACAGTTATAGAAGATTTTGAAGATAAAGGCGACCCAGAGTTAGTAAAAGCAAGAGTTCTAATTAAACGAAAAGAATTAATTGGAAAATGAAGCATATTGTAAAAAATCCAGAACCAAAAGAACTTCTTGATTGGAAATGTAGTGACAAAATGTATTTGAGAGGAAAACCTAGATGGAATAGGCTTCCCTCAATAATTAAAGATATATTGCGAAAAAAGATATCAAACGAGCAGGGTTATATTTGTTGTTATTGTGAAAGGAGATTGATCGATGATGACTTTCATTTAGAACATTTAATGCCAAAGGATATAAGCAAATTTCCAGAAAAACAGCTTGATTATAATAATTTACTTTGTTCTTGTCAGTTGGAACTTGAGAAAGGAGAGCCTCGCCATTGTGGGAACAGTAAAGGGAGTTGGTTTCAAGAAATTAATTTTGTATCACCATTAAATCCAAATTGTGAAAATAAATTCAAATATACATTTGATGGGCATATTGAGCCATCAGATATAAATGATACTGATGCTGTTACAACAATTGAAAAATTGCAACTGGATAAATTAAATAAGTCTAGAGAAAAAGCTATTGAACCATTTATTGACGGTTCACTGACAGATGATGATTTAAGGAATTTGGTTAATGGATATTTGGTTAATAAAGATAATAATGATGGAAAATATAACGAGTTTTATACCACTATTAAATATCTTTTTGATATCTAAATGGCATGAGTACCATAAAGCGACTTTATTTATTAATTCAAGACTATAGACTTATTGTAAATAAATAGATAAATACTTATAATTAAAGTTCAAGAATAATGTAGGATTGAGGAAGTACCCCAAATTTTCTTACAATGAGCTAGCGTAATTGCCTAATAGTATTGTGTTTTTAGCGACACTGTTTCAGGTAAAACACTCAACGGTTTTATATGTTTGTACTTCAGAAATCGGTAACTACTTCAGGCCTGAGCCGTTATTCCGCTTTGACTTTCCGTCTCCCTTCTTCTTTTTTATTACTTTTGTAATACATGAAAACATCTGAATTAACCTTCCCTGTTATTGCCAAAACCATGACGGGACTCGAAAATGTGCTGGCCGAGGAACTGGACCAAATGGGCATTGGTAAAATAGAAATACTGAATCGTGCCGTGGCCTTTGAAGTCACCAAAGAGCAATTGTATGAAGTAAATTACCTCTGCCGTACGGCTTTACGAATTTTAAAACCCATAGCCGGATTTCATATAGAAACCGAAGAGGATTTTTATTTGCAATTGCTTAAAGTTCCCTGGGAGAAGTACTTTTCTTTCAGAAATACCTTTGCGGTGGATGCTACCATTTCGCATTCGGTATTCACCCATTCCAAATACGTAGCCTTGAGGTGTAAAGATGCCATTGCGGATAGATTCAGAAATAAGTTTCATCAACGACCTAATGTGGATACCCTTCAACCGGACATTCGTATTCATGTGCATTTGAACCATAACGATTGTCAGGTTTCATTGGACAGTTCCGGAGAGTCCTTACATAAAAGAGGCTATAAACAAGGGGTAAACGAAGCCCCCATGAGCGAAGTATTGGCTGCCGGTATGATTTTGCTCAGTGGTTGGGATAAAAAGATTGACTTCATGGATTTCATGTGTGGTTCAGGTACCCTATTGATAGAAGCAGCCATGATTGCGTCTCACATTCCGGGGGGCTATTATCGTGAGTATTTTGGCTTTATGAAATGGAACGACTTCGATGCTGAGCTATTTGAGCAAGTTAAAAATAAAGCGGCTAAAAATATCAGGGAAGCGGAAGGGAATTTCTATGGTTCGGACATTTCTGAAAGAGCCATTGATATTGCCTCTCAGAATATTAGAAAAGCCAAGTTGCATAAAGACATTCAACTGAAAGTGATGGACTTTAATGAACAGCAGCCGCCGGGTGGGGAGTGTTTTATTGTTTGCAACCCTCCTTACGGCGAAAGAATTCAACCGGAAGACATTGTAAAACTATACCAAGATATTGGGGATACCTTAAAACGAAATTTCACCAATTGTGAAGCATGGATCATCAGTTCCGCATACCATGCCCTTAAATTCATCGGACTTAGACCCTCGAAAAAGATCATTTTATTTAACGGTAACCTCGAATGTCGCTTTGTGAAGTTTGAGATGTACCAAGGAAGCCGAAAACATAAAGGAGAAGAAAATTTAGATTAGGGGTTGGTTGTTAAGTTATTGGTTTAAAATAAACACAGATAACAAGTTTGTTTTACACAGGACTTGGAGTTCAATCGAGAAGTCCGTATACGTTTTTGATAAATCGATATGACTGTTGAAGCAATCTAAGTGTGAGAGATTCCTTCCCGATGAGTCGGGACAGGCAGTTGCGCTCGGAATGACGAAGAAGAGATTCCTTCGCTTCACTCGGAATGACGGTGATGGGTCATCTCGATCCCGACCACCTGGGGCTCGATGACCACTTTGGACTTGGAGTTCAATCGAGAAGTTCGTACTACTTCCTTT
>CAZJBB010000042.1:0-18425 GCA_964543995.1 uncultured Bacteroidales bacterium | reverse complement strand
CAAGAAAAGTAAGCATAAATTAATATTTTACTTCATCAAAAAAGGGGGGCTTTCCCCCTTTTTTTTTAATCCGAATTTTTCATGCTATCTTGTAATAATCTTTCAATGGTTTTCGGAGGTGAAACCCTTTTTGAAGAAATCAACTTTAATATTAATCCCAGAGATAGAATTGGTCTTGTGGGTAAAAATGGGGCAGGAAAAACAACCTTAATGCGCATTCTTTCGGGAACGATGGAGCCGGAAACCGGAATTATTGCCAAGCCTTCCGAAATGACCGTTGGGTATTTACCTCAGGAAATGCAGATTAAAAGCAACAAAACCATTTTCGACGAAACCCTAACTGCGTTTAAGGAAGTACTTGAAATTGAAGCCCATATCCAAAAAATAAACCATGAGCTTACCGTTCGGGACGACCATGAATCGGAATCATACAGCAAGCTCATTAGCAAACTAAACGATTACAATGAGCATTTTGCCTTACTAAATGGAGCCACCATAGAAGGTGAATCAGAAAAAATTTTATTGGGCTTGGGGTTTGACAGCAAAGACTTAAAACGAAACCTCACTGAATTCAGCAATGGTTGGCAAATGAGGGTGGAACTGGCTAAATTGATTCTTCGAAAACCCACCTTGATATTATTGGATGAACCCACCAACCATTTGGACATTGAATCTATCCAATGGTTAGAAGATTTCCTCATCGGTTACCCCGGAGCTGCCATGATTGTTTCTCACGATAGGGCTTTTTTAGATAATGTTACCAACCGTACCATAGAAATCAGCTTTGGTAAAATTTATGATTACAAAGCCAATTATTCTGAATTTGTAAAGCTCCGTCACGATAGAATTGTTCAACAACAAGCTGAATTTACCAACCAACAAAAGCAAATTGAAGCTGTTGAAGATTTTATTGAACGTTTCAGATATAAAGCAACGAAGTCTCGCCAGGTACAATCTAAAATAAAAATGCTCGATAAAATCGATCGTATCGAAGTTGATATGATTGATAAGAGTAGTATTCATTTTAAATTTCCGGAAGCACCTTCCTCCGGAAAAGTGGTAATTGAAGCAGAAAATATTGCTAAAAAATATGGAGAGAAACAGATATTGCTCCCTTTAGACTTATTAATTGCCAAAGGGGAAAAGGTGGCTTTTGTTGGACGAAATGGGGAAGGGAAAAGTACCTTGGTGAAAATGATCATGAAAGAGATTCCGTTTGATGGATCTCTTAATATTGGGTTTAATGTCAGTATCGGTTATTTCGCCCAAAACCAAACAGCTTTTCTTGATCCCGATAAAACCGTATTTGAAAGCATTGATGATGTTGCTGTAGGAGATGTGAGAACTAAAGTGAGAAATATATTAGGGTCTTTCCTTTTCGGAGGAGAAACCATAGAAAAGAAAGTAAAAGTGCTTTCCGGGGGAGAAAAAACACGCTTGGCATTGGCGAAATTACTTTTAACCCCCGTCAACTTACTGATACTCGATGAGCCAACGCATCACTTGGATATGCAATCGAAAGACATTTTAAAAAATGCCTTAATGCAATATTCAGGAACCCTCATTATTGTTTCTCATGATAGGGATTTTTTGCAAGGCTTAACCGATAAAGTCTTTGAGTTTAAAAATCAAGGCATTAAAGAATATCTTGGGGACATTTATGACTTCTTAGATGCTCGAAAAATTCAAAGTTTAAAAGAACTTGAAAAAAAAGCGTTTTATGCGGGCTTAAACCCGGAAAAAGGAATCACTCAAAATAAGCTCAATTATACCAAAAAGAAGGAATTTGATAAAGAACTTCGGAAAATCCAAAATCGCATTGACAAGTGCGAAGAAACGATTTCACGATTAGAAAAGCAAATTGCTGAAAAAGAGCATATTCTTCATCATCCGGAAATGTTTCCAAAGGAAATGGAAAACCATAGTATTTTTCAAGAATATGAGGATTTAAAGAATTTGCTTTCGGAAAGCCTTAACGATTGGGAACAACTTCATGCTCAAGCAGAGGCTTTTTCTAAAAATGAAATCTAAAAATCCCTGGAAGACAAATGATTGGTTAGCACAAGAATTTCTGTTTTGTTTTCTTTTGGAACTGCCAAGGATTCAATAATTTGAAGAGAATTTTGGTGATATTGCTTCATGCTTTCCTCAATTAATTCGGGAATATTTAAATCAACATATATCTGCTTTATGGCGTTAATTTTATTTTGCGGCTCAAAATCGGTGTGCTGATAGTAGTTTAATAAACTTGCTCTTTGATTTGAATCAGCAATTTCTAAGGCTTTGATAAATAAATATGTTTTTTTGTTGGTGACAATATCTCCTCCGGTCATCTTTCCGAATTTTTTCTCATTCCCAAAGGCATCCAATAAATCGTCTTTCAATTGAAAAGCCATACCCAAATTAATTCCCAATTGATACATTTTTTCACATTCTGCTGTTGAAGCACCTCCAATCAAAGCGCCGGTAGTAAGACAACACGAAAGAAGGACTGCTGTTTTAAGCCGAATCATGGTTAGATAGTCTTCCATAGAGATTTCATTGATACTTTCAAAGTTCATATCGTATTGTTGTCCTTCGCACACTTCTATGGCCGTTTGAGTAAATATTTTCAAAATCTCCGGCAAAAAAACAGGATCTGTTTTTGATAATTCACGGTAAGCAATTGCAAACATGGTATCCCCTGAAAGTAGAGCAATGTCACTATTCCATTTATTAAATACAGTAGATTGGCCTCTTCTAATGGGGGCCTTATCCATAATATCATCGTGTACCAAAGTAAAATTATGAAATATTTCGAGGGCAATGGCTGCGCTGTGTGCTTTTTCAATGTCTTCTTTCATCATATTACAAGCCATTAAACACAAAACCGGCCTCAACCTTTTGCCTCCCATGGATAATGCATATTCCATCGGTGTGTATAAATCTTTGGGCTCCCCGGTTAAAGACACTTTTTTAAGTAAGTCTTCTGTAAGTATTAACAGTTCATTGAAGCTGAACATTTTATTTAGATTAAATTATAAATTGAGTATTTGAAAGGATTTTTTTTATTCCTTCTTCCACTGGAATGAGATCTCGTTTTAAAAGCAATTTCATTTTGGAAATGTCAGGACATCTTCTAACCATATCCCCTTCCTTCAATGGGGGTAAGTGTATGATTTTTGACTTTGAATGGGTAAGCGAAATAATCAGGTTAGCTAACTCCAATATACTGATTTCTATATCGTTGCCAATATTGATAACATCATTAATATACAAATCCTCATAAGCGATTTTCAAACAGGCATCAATATTGTCGTCGATATAGCAAAAGGTCCTAATTTGACTTCCATCCCCATAAATGGGTATATCCTTATTTTGTAAAGCATTCGCAATGAATTTTGATATCACAAAGTCTTTAGATTGTTTGGGTCCATAAGTATTAAAAAACCGAAAAACCGTATAATTCAGTCCAAATTCTAAATTAAATGAACGAAAATATGACTCTCCTGCATTCTTCACAACAGCATAAGGAACTCTTGAATTTAAGGGGGTGGTATATTCATTTTGAGGGTATTCAGCGGGATCGCCATAAACCTCTGACGAAGAAGAAAAAAACACGCGCTTAACTCCTGAATTTTTACAGATACTTAAAATGTGTTCAAAGCTTGAAAGATCTTTTAATACTTTAACAGGATTTTGCTGGGTTCTTGCCACACCAACAACGGCAGAAAAATGAAATACATAATCAAACTGATTTAAAAGCATGACTTCGGATATCTCTCGATAATTGTTTGCGTCAGCTTTTATAAATCTTAAGCGTTCAGTATTGTTCTGGGGCAATTTCCTAATCTCTCCAGTACTTAAATCATCGACCAACACAACAAAATTATCTTCATCCACCAACAGTTTTTCGGCAAGGCAACTTCCAATAAATCCGGCACCACCAGTGATTAATATTTTTCTTTTCATTTGATTTACAAGGTTTTTAACTCTAAAGGTTACACTTATACTACACTTAATAAATACTCTCCATAACCACTTTTCAATAATGGCTGTGCAATGCTGATAAGTTGTTCTTTTGAGATAAACTTCATTCTGTAAGCTACTTCTTCAATGCATCCAATTTTTAGGTTTTGTCGATCTTCTATTACTTGAACAAATTGTGATGCCTGAATTAGTGAACTGAAAGTACCTGTATCTAACCAAGCAGCTCCCCGGCCAATGATTCCCACTTTCAGTTTTCCATTAGAAAGATAATATTTGTTAACATCCGTGATTTCATATTCTCCCCTTTTACTGGGTTGAATATTTTTTGCTACTTCAACAACTGAATTATCATAAAAATAAAGCCCAGGCACCGCATAATTCGACTTCGGTTGAGTTGGTTTTTCCTCAATAGAAATGGCATTAAATTTTTCGTCAAATTCCACAACTCCATAACGTTGTGGATCGTTCACATGATAAGCAAAAACCACACCCCCTTCAGGGTTATTATTTTGTGTTAACAAATCTTGAAACCCGGTTCCATAAAAGATATTGTCACCAAGTATTAAAGCTACTTTATCGGACCCAATAAATTTTTCACCTATCACAAACGCTTGAGCCAATCCGTTCGGAACTTTTTGTTCGGCATACGAAAATTGACATCCAATTTTATTTCCGTCTCCTAATAATCGCTCAAAATTAGGCAAATCTTCCGGTGTCGAAATAATCAGAATTTCATGAATACCCGCCATCATCAAAACAGAAAGCGGGTAGTAAATCATGGGTTTGTCATAGATTGGCATTAACTGTTTACTTACCGCAATGGTTAACGGATACAAACGTGTACCGGAACCTCCGGCAAGTATTATACCTTTCATATTTTCTCTTGTTAAAGTTTAAATCATATTTTTGGGATCCACCCATTTTGTAAATTCCTCGTCAGTAAGTAACCCAAGTTCAATGGCAGCTTGACGAAGGGTAGTACCTTCTTTATGTGCTTTTTTGGCAATTTTTGCAGAATTGTCGTATCCAATATGTGGATTTAGGGCTGTAACCAGCATTAAGGAATTTTCAAGATTTTTAGCAATATTCACCTTGTTTGCTTCAATTCCTATAGCGCAGTTATCATTAAAGGAAACGCAAGCATCGCCAAGTAAGCGTGCGGCCATTAATAAATTATAAATCATTACAGGTTTAAAAACATTCAATTGAAAATGCCCCAACATACCCCCACAATTAATGGCAGCGTCGTTGCCAATAACTTGAGCACAAACCATGCTTAATGATTCATTTTGAGTTGGATTTACTTTGCCGGGCATAATTGAAGAACCCGGTTCATTTTCCGGCAACATCAACTCTCCAATCCCGCAGCGAGGACCCGATGCCAAGAATCGAATGTCGTTGGTAATTTTCATTAAGCTGATGGCTATGGCTTTTAATGCTCCGGAAGCATTTACCACCGCATCATGAGCTGAAAGTGCCTCAAATTTATTGGGTGCTGTTTTGAATGGATAACCGGTAAGTTCGGCAATATGTTTTGCAACAACCACATCAAATCCTTTCGGGGTATTGATACCTGTACCCACTGCCGTTCCACCTAAAGCAAGTTCTGAGAGGTGATCTAAGGTCTGTTTAAGATGCTCAATTCCATGGTCAATTTGTGAAACATAACCCGAAAATTCTTGTCCAAGGGTAAGAGGTGTTGCATCCATTAAATGCGTACGTCCAATTTTCACAATAGATTGAAACTCATCGGATTTTGCAGCGAGGGTATTGCGTAACTTTTGCAATCCGGGCAAGGTGATTTCAACAATGGCTTTATAAGCAGCAATACTCATGGCTGCAGGGAAAGTATCGTTTGACGATTGTGATTTATTTACATCATCATTCGGGTGAATAATGGTTTTTCCATCTCCTAAAACACCACCACTTAAAATGTGGGAACGATTCGCAATCACCTCATTCAAATTCATATTGGATTGGGTTCCTGATCCAGTTTGCCATACCACCAATGGGAATTGGTCGTCCAATGCGCCCTGATATATTTCATCGCAAACGGTTGAGATGTAATCTGCTTTTTCTTTTGAAAGCACCCCTAATTCACAATTTGATAAGGCACACGCCTTTTTTAAAATAGAAAACGCTCTGATAATCTCAATGGGCATTTTAATGTCCCCAATTTTAAAGTTATTAATTGAGCGTTGGGTTTGAGCACCCCACAATTTTTCGGAATCCACTTCTACCGGACCCATGGTGTCGCGTTCTGTTCTGGTTTTCATTTTTCTATTTTTTATTTAATTAGACATTCTAAATTTTCTACCGGGTCGCCAATAACGGCTTTAAGTTTAGCAGCAACAATAGGCCTTTTTATGAGCTTAGGGTTTTCTAATAGGATATGAACCCATTCGTCTTCATTAAAAGACTTGTTTTTAAATTGAGTTTTATATGTTTCTTCTTGAGTTCGAATTAGATCCGATGCCTTAAGATGAAGTTTTTGCAAAAGCTGTCTAAAGTCTTTTTCCGAAATAGGATTTTTTAAGTATTCAATCACCTCAAAATCCAGCTTATGTTCTACCAGCCAATGCAATCCGGCTCTTGATTTCTTACAATGGGGATTATGAAATATTGTATACATTATGCTGATAATTCCTTTTCGATTTGTGAAAAAAGTTGATCTACTGTACCGTTGTTTAAAAACACGGCATCTGCCATTTCAATACATTTCTTGAGGTTTTGGTGGTTGGGATCGGCAGAATCCATTTCCCTGAGTTCATTTTCCCGAAATGTCTCAAAATTCACCTTATCGGTTTCTGAATTTCTGAGCAAAATTCTCTGATAGCGAATTTCAGGGGATGCATCTACCGCAAATAATTTAAAATTTCCTTTTGACCGAAGTAACATGACTTCACCGGCTGTTCGAATGCTTTCGATGACGGAATTTTTACCGCCATCTATTGCTAACCGATAAAGTTCTTCTATGATAAAAGCCGGATTATTTTGAGTTCTCAACTCATTTGCCAACTTCATCATGCTGTCACGGTTGATTTCAATATTTAATCTTGTCAGTTCTTTTATCAAATAACTCCTCACTGAAAAATGCGTAAAACCCTTTTTCTCTAACAAATACTGAACGATGGTTCCTTTTCCTGCACCCAGGGTTCCTGTGATTCCTATAATCTTCATGCTTCAAAGATAGTATAATTTGAAATATTTATACAAATCCCTTCAACTCTTTTATCCAATTATCAAGATGGTGTTCAGGAGAAAAGCTATCCAGTTTTAAAAACAGTTCCTCTAAATCTTTTCCAATGATTAGAAACGAAAGATGTTCTTTTTTCACAAAGCCTTGCTCAACGGCATGAAGAATAAAGGTAAAAAGAGCATCGAAATACCCATCAATATTATATACTAAACACGGCTTATTAATTAGATGCAGCTGGTTTAAGCATAATACTTCAAACAACTCATCAATGGTACCATATCCTCCCGGTAAAATCAAAAAAGCCTCAGAAAGTGCAATCATTTCATTTTTTCGTTCCCCCATGTCTTTTACAACTATAAGCTTAGTGAGGTTTTCGTGAGCTACCTCTTTTTCAAGCAAGTGTATCGGAATTACTCCGGTAATTTTTCCATGAAGGGCAAGGATTTCATCGGCAATTACGCCCATGATTCCTATATTTCCACCTCCATAAACCACTTCAATGTTCTTCTCAACAAGTCTGGCTGCTAATGCTTTTGCTTTTTCAACATAAATACCTTTGGCTCCTTTGGCAGAGCCACAAAATATTCCAATGGATGTAATCATAAAATATTAATCTATAAATTCAAAATCTATTTGCTTTTTCTCAAGGCTAACCTTGGCAATCCGTATTTTAACGGTATCACCCAATTGGTATTTTTTCCCCTTTCGGTGTCCTATTGCTTGATGGTTGTCCTCGTCTAGGTAATAAAAATCATCGGTCATGTTTCGGAAGGAAACCATTCCCTCGCATTTATTTTCTTTTATTTCAACATAAATACCCCACTTGCTCACTCCTGAAATCACACCCTCAAAAGCTTCTCCAAGCTTTTCCATCAAATATTCCACTTGTTTGTATTTTATCGAAGCCCTTTCAGCATCAGTTGCTTTTTTTTCCATTTCCGAACTTGCCTTGCATTTTTCTTCATATTCCTTTTGATTTGCTGACTTTCCACTTTCAAGATATGCCCATAACAAACGGTGTACCATCAAGTCGGGGTATCTTCTGATGGGCGAAGTAAAATGAGAATAATAATCAAAGGCCAAACCATAATGCCCCACATTTGAAGTTGAATAATACGCTTTTTGCATCGTACGTATCGCCATTTGTTCAATGATGTTTTGTTCAGCCTTGCCTGAGGTTTCGTCCAATAGAGAATTAAAGGATTCTGCAATTTGCTTTTTGTTCTTGAGGTTCATTTTATAACCGAATTTTTTCACAAACTCAGTAAATGTATTCACCTTTTCCGGTGTCGGCTCATCATGAATTCTATATACAAAGGTTTTTACCGGAGCATTTCCTTTGGGTTTTCCAACAAATTCTGCTACTTTTCTATTGGCTAGCAACATAAATTCTTCTATCAACTTATTGGAATCTTTGCTTTCTTTAATGTAAACTCCAATGGGTTTCCCTTTTTCATCCAGACGAAACTTTACTTCAGTGGTTTCAAAATTAATTGAACCGGCTTTAAACCTTTCTTGGCGAAGTTTTTTTGCCAAGGAATCCAAAATGAGTACCTCACTTGCAAACTCTCCCAATCCGGTCTCTATAATTTGCTGAGCTTCTTCATAATTAAATCGCTTGTTGGAATGGATAAGCGTTTTTTTGAAGCGTTGCTTTAGCAATTTAGCCTCCGGTGTTAACTCGAATATGGCTGAAAAACACAACTTATCATCATGTGCACTTAATGAACAAATTTGGTTGGAAATACGTTCCGGGAGCATAGGGATTACCCTGTCAACCAGGTAAACTGAGGTTCCCCGACTATACGCTTCCTCGTCAAGAGCCGAACCGGGTTTTACATAATGGGAAACATCTGCAATGTGAACACCGACCTCATAATTCCCATTGGATAATATTTTAAGAGATAAAGCATCATCAAAATCCTTTGCATCTTGCGGGTCAATGGTCATGGTAAAAACATCACGGAAATCCTCTCTATTATTAAGCTCTTTATTATCAATTACTTCTGAAATTTGTTCCGCTTCCTTTTTAACTTTATCAGAGAAATCTAGAGGAAAATCAAAATCGGCCAAAATCGAATTCATTTCCACGTTATTATCCCCCGGATTTCCCAAAACAGAAACTACTTCTCCCAGAGGGTTTTTAGAGTGTTCATCCCATTCGGTAATAATAGCTACTACTTTTTGTCCATCCTTTGCTCCTTTGAGCTTATTATTGGGAATAAAAATATCTACCGGCATATTTCGTCGATCCGGAACCAAAAAAGCAAAAGTCTTGGATTTTTGAATTACACCAACCCATTGTTTTTTTGCACGAGAAATGACTTCAACCACTTGTCCTTCAGGTTGTTTTTCTTTTCTTGCGGGGAAAAGAAAAACTTTTACCTTATCTCCGGGTAGGGCATTAGCAGTATTTGTCGAAGCAATAATGACGTCTTCACTCCCATCCTCCGGTATAAGAAACGCTTTTCCTGTATTTTTCATATCAATGGTCCCTGTCATATAACATTCTTTGGCAAAGCGTTCATCAATATGACCCGGATTGAGTTTAAATTTCCCTTTTTGCTGTTCGGTTAACACTTGATCCCGCAGCAGTTCATGAATAAAAGAAACAACCAGCATTCGGCTGGATTTGTCATGTATATTTAAAGCAGAGGAAATTTGTTTGTAATTAAATTGCTTGAAGGGGTTTGCAGTAAAAACAGAAACGATGTTTTTTAGTAAATTGTTTTGAATGTTTTTGCTTTTGGGGGCACTTTTAGACATATTTGTAATTTTAAAGGTTAAAGGTAAACATAACTAACGATTATTCTTGGATTTTCCTGTTTATAATTATTTTATGATTCCTTAAAGAGGCATTATAAAATGCTTATTTTTGAAAAACAAAAATCGAATTATGAAAAAAACAGCACTCATCTTTGCCTTTTTAGTGTTTTCAGTGTACGGGTTTTCGCAAGACAATGCAGCTGAATTACTTAAAAAGGCGACCATAAAAATAGACACAAAAGATTATAAAGGGGCTTTAGCCTTGCTTGATAAAGCACTTTTACTCGATTCGGGGGACCCTGAAATATTTGCATTTCGTGGTCAGGCAAAGCATTTCCTTAACGATTTGAATGGAGCGCTAATTGAGTACAATAAAGCCTTGGAGTTGGCTCCAAATTATGCAGAAGTTTACCATTTAAGGGGTATGGTTAAAGGAGACCTCAAAGACCAAACGGGTGCTTGTGAAGATTGGGAAAAAGCCTATGAATTTGGCTTTAAAAAAGCATTAAAATTGTTATCAAAATATTGTGATGATGATGGAAAGCCTAAAAAATAATTAAAAGCTCCAGTCCACTTCACTATCCCAGTTTGCCCTAACCGTTATTACACCGGGTAAGTTTAATACCTTTTCAGGATGTTTCTTTTTTATAAACACTCCAGAGTCCCACTTTTGATTGTTATTTTTATCCACGATAATTTTAAAAGAATACTCTCCGGGATTTAATCGTTCGAATTTAACAATTTGTGCTTGCACAACCGTCTTTTGGTCTAAAACTTGACCCGACTTATTGAGGAGTTGTAATACAAAAGGGCCTTCTGTTTTTTCCGGTTTCACGTTTAATGCGATGGTTCCGTACATCTCAGGTGGTTTTACACGAAACCTTACTTTTAAAGAATCATTAAACCTTCCAAACAGGTCTTGAACCAAAGAATCTTTAATTAAAAACGAATAATTGGTATTCTCCTTCCATGGATATAAAATCTTAAGATTCCGGCTATTTCTTTGCCAAACTATGAATTTCGGTTCAATAAGGCTGCTGTCTTGAAATAGTAATATTTTCCCTTCTTTTATGCTGTCTATTGGTGAAGCAAACAAAATTGTTAAAGTGTCTTTATGGTTCAACCATTCTGATTGAACATTGCTTGAAAAACTGAGCTTTTGTTTTTCAAAAGCGTTTTTTCCGCTTTTAGAGTTCTT
Organism: uncultured Bacteroidales bacterium; assembly: GCA_964543995.1. Classification (GTDB taxonomy): domain Bacteria; phylum Bacteroidota; class Bacteroidia; order Bacteroidales; family CAIXTV01; genus CAIXTV01. Next base: position 7,293 of record CAZJBB010000042.1, on the reverse strand, counting down.
TTTTTGATCAATGAGCAGCGTATCTGTGGGTCTTCCATTAACCAATAACTCAACCGATAAAGTATCTTCGGCTATAGGTTTGTACCAAAATTGAATACTATCACGACTGGAATTGTATTCAATGATGGGTTCCCATTTGGGATTCATGTATAAAGGTTTCAAATGTATCGTTTCCAAGGGATAAGCGAAGTATAAAACACCCATGCCTTTATAGGGTTGGAAAAATTTCATCAATCTCTGAATGGAATCTTTTTCCTGAAAAATATCAATAGTAATATCCTTTACAGAACTTTTCTTCACTGAGGTATCGGCCAATAAATAGAATGGCTTAACTAAAGTATCAATAAAACCGATTTTTTCTGTGGCTAAGTCATAAAGATAATTGGAATTTCCATCTTTTAAGGCAAGTATTTTAAAGTTCTTTTCCGGCAAATTATCAAATCTAAAGAAACCGCTTTCATTGGTAAGAGCAGCAAACATGGGGCGCTTATGATATACTACCGAATCATCGTTTGGCTCGTATAGCATTACCGTAATTTCTTTTGCCGGCAAACCCGTCAGGGCATCATTAACGAATCCTTTAAGACTTAGTGAATCAATTACTGAACCCGTTGAAAAAACATATCTAAAATTCTTAAATTCATTGCCTTCATTTAAGTCGGAAATGGTGCTTCCAAAATTAAAAGTGTATGTTGTATTCTCAATGAGAGTATCATCGAAACTTAAAATAATAGACTTCCCTCTAATGCTTACTTCCGGTATTTTTCGAAGTGGTGGGGAAACCACCAAAGGCGTTTTTTGTAAATTAAAAGTAACATATTCATTAAAAGTAAGACGAATTTTTTTAGCTGTGAAATGAACAGAGTAGTTTTCAGGTAAAGCTTTAATCAATTTTGGAGGCGTTGTGTCTTTTTCTCCACCGGTAGGAGGTGAAATAATAGCACAAGCACTCAACAAAGCAACGCAAATAACTATTAAACCGTACCCAAGGCGCTTTCTGAAATCCATGTTTTTAACTTACTTTTGTATTGGCAAAATTGATGATTTTTTGATTATAAAACAATCTTCTTCTGTAAAACCTGAATTCTAATAGCATTTAAAAAGTAAAATAATACGACCTCAAAGGATAGTATGACCAATTATAAAAGCGATTTTTCAAATGCATTCCTGCCAATTACCCGAAAAGAATTAAGCTCGAGAGGATGGGAGCAGTTGGATGTAATTATTGTAAGTGGAGACGCTTATGTTGATCATCCTTCATTTGGGGCTTCTGTTATTGGTCGACTTATTGAAAGTCAGGGGTTTAAGGTGGCAATTTTACCTCAGCCCAACTGGCGCGACGATCTTAGGGATTTTAAGAAATTGGGAATACCAAGGTTGTTTTTTGGAGTAACTGCAGGTTGCATGGACTCCATGGTAAACCATTATACAGCCAACAAACGTTTAAGATCCGACGATGCTTATACGCCAAACAATGTAAGTGGCTTTAGGCCAGACTATGCAACGGTAGTTTACACTAATATTTTAAAAAATCTTTACCCCGAAGTTCCTGTAATTATTGGTGGGATTGAAGCCTCCCTACGTCGGCTCACACATTATGATTATTGGGCGGATCAATTAATGCCCTCTATCCTTGCACAATGTGAAGCAGATTTATTGGTATATGGAATGGGAGAATTGCCAATTCAACAAATTACAAAACGCTTGGCTAAGGGCGAAAACGTGAAAACCCTCTATGATATCCCTCAAATAGCATATTTGTCAAATTTCAATGAATTTGACTCTAAAAATCATCAAAGTATTTTTACACTGCCTTCTCACGAAATATGTTTGAAAGACAAAAAAGCGTTTGCCGAATCGGCCAAAATTATTGATGAAGAATCAAACAAGTGGGTAGCAAGTACAATTACCCAGTCCTTCAAAGACAAATTGATTGTAGTAAACCCACCCTTTCCACCCATGTCAACGGAACAAATGGACGCTTCTTTCGACTTACCTTATACTCGTTTACCTCATCCAAAATACTTTAAAAAAGGAAAGATCGCTGCCTGGGAGATGATAAAATTTTCAATAAACACCCACAGAGGTTGTTTTGGTGGGTGCAGTTTTTGTGCTATTTCAGCCCACCAAGGTAAGTTTATAGCTTGTCGTTCAGAAGCTTCGCTTGCAAAAGAGTTAGAAAATGTGGTGAAAATGCCTGAGTTCAAAGGAAGTATTTCTGACTTGGGTGGACCCTCTGCAAATATGTATGGAATGCAAGGAATTGATTTGGGAATATGTAAAAAATGTAAACGACCATCCTGTATTTTTCCAACGCTTTGCAAAAATTTAAATTCCGATCATTCAACATTAATACAACTCTATCAAAAATTCTCTAAACACCCATCTATAAAACATCTTTTTATTGGAAGTGGGGTACGTTATGATATGCTAACCGATGCTTCTCCGGAAGCGGATAAAAAATTTCACTATTCAGCATATATAGAACAATTGGTAAAGCATCATATTTCCGGAAGATTAAAAATTGCTCCTGAGCATTCCGAAGATGAACCGCTTAAGTACATGAGAAAAGCCTCATTTAAGCATTTTGATGAGTTTCGCAGAAAATTTGAATTGTATTCATCAAAGGCAGGCAAAATTCAACAACTCATTCCCTATTTTATTTCAGCTCACCCGGGAACAAAATCTGAGCACATGGAAAAACTGGCCTCTTTTTGTAAAAAAAATCATTACAAACCGGAACAAGTGCAGGATTTCACGCCAACGCCAGGAACTATTGCAACGGCTATGTATTATTCAGGTTTAGACCCATATACATTAAAACCGGTTTATGTAGCCCGTTCACTTAAAGAAAAGCAAGCGCAAATGAACCAATTGCTTTGGTACAAAAAAATTGCAACTACCTTACCTCAAGCTCGGAAAAGATAATTAATACCGATAGTATATATGTAATAGCCCAATTTCGCTTCGTTCAATTGCACTAAACATCTATTACATCGGCATTTTAGGATAATTCAATTGGATGATTATAAAATTCAAAATGGTATAACTTATGAATCATAAAAAAGCCCCGTAAAAAATACGGGGCTTTCTGTTACTTAAAACGGCAAATCGTCGTCCGGTGCCGGTTGCAATGGAACTTCATCAGGAATCGAAGTATTTTCTCCTGATACAGGTGATTCCTGATTACCACCATCTCTGCGTGAACCTAACATGGTAAACGTATCCGCCTCAATGTCGGTACTATAACGTTTCACATTGTTTTGATCTTCCCAGCTACGGGTTCTGATTTTACCTTCAAGGTAAATAGTACTACCTTTTCTTAGGTACTTTTCTGCAACGTCGGCAAGTCCTCTCCAAACAACAACATTGTGCCATTCGGTTTTTTCGACTTTTTGACCGTCCCGATTCTTATAAGACTCGGTGGTTGCTAACGAAAACGATGCCTTTTTTACATTGTTTTCGAAATTCATAATTTCGGGATCTTTTCCAAGATTTCCCACTAAGATAACTTTGTTTACTCCTGCCATAATATTTAATTTTTAAATTATAACTTGATATACTTATACCGGACAAAAAAATGGAATTTATTTTTCAATTATTTTCTCATTAAAATGAAAATAAATTTTAATCAACTATAAATCAATAAGATATATTGAATAAAAAAACGTTTTTCCTTAAAAAAAAATCAAATTTAAGTCTTATTTTTCAATAAGCAGTTCAATTGCTTTTAAAAATGTTTTATCTGTGGTAAGAAAAACCGGATAAAAACCAGCTTCATCAAACATATTTCTTCCAATATAAGCCTTAATGCGGTTTTTAATTAAATTTTCAGATAATACGATTTCTTCTGCCTTGGGTTGAACTCCTTTTTGAGAAGCATAGATTTTAAATTCATCGAATATCTCTTTGGTAATAATAAAACCATTTATAAATGATGTTGGGGATTTATATAGCTTTATCAAAGAGGGTCTGTTTTTATCCGCAAAGTCAAAAGCAAATTGATAAATGATACCCTTATTATTTACCAAATTAAAATAAGGAGATACTCCAACGGTATCAATCGGTACTTGAACATCAGGGGTAATACCTCCACCACCGTACACAATTTTACCTTTAGGGGTTTTAAATTTTAATGAATCTGATGTGGTTGCAGTATCTGTACCTTCTTTCCCGGAACTCATCACTCTCAAAATAAATTCATTATAATAGTCATCTACCCCATTTTTATATGATTTCTGAATACATCTACCGGTTGGAGTATAATATCGTGCAATGGTCACTCGAAAAGCAGACCCGTCTTTAAGCTTTATTTGATCTTGTACCAATCCTTTACCAAAAGAACGGCGCCCCACAATAAGTCCACGATCATTATCCTGAATGGCACCCGCTAAAATTTCACTTGCAGAAGCCGACCATTCATCAATGAGGACTACAAGTTCATTGGTCTCAAATACCCCTCCCCCTTTTGCATAGGAAAATTCTTTTTTATGATGAGCCCCTTCGGTAAAAACGATTGTTTTTTTATTTGGCAATAACTCGTTGGCAATTTTTATGGCAGTTTCCAGATAACCCCCGGAATTTCCACGTAAATCAATAATCAATTTTTTAAGTCCTTGAGATTTTAATTTTTCAATGGCTTTCAAAAATTCTTCATGAGTAGTCCCGGCAAAAGAACTTATTTTAATATATCCAATACTTTTATTCACCATATATGAGAAATCAACACTATATGTGGGAATTACATCACGAACAACCGAAAATTCAAGCATTGAAGAAATCCCCCTTCGAACAATTCCAATTTTAACTTTGGTGCCTTTATTGCCTTTTAAAAGCTTCATTACGTCGTTATTGGTAATTTTAATACCCGCCACATTTTTTCCATCAACTTTAATAATTCTGTCGCCAGCCCTGATCCCTACTTTTTCTGAGGGCCCACCGGAAACCGGATTTACAACAATAATGGTATCATTTTGGATGTTAAATTGCACACCAATGCCCTCAAAATTGCCCACCAGAACATCATTCGCACTGTTAAATTCCGTTGCGGGAATGTAAACAGAATGCGGATCAAGACTTTGAAGCATTCCACTAATGGCAAGCTCGGTTAATTTCTCTTTACTAATTGTATCTACATAATTGTCTTCAACATAGCTAATAATTTCATTTATTTTATTATTTTCACTTTGATGAAAAAAGGGTTTAAGGCTGTTTCCAATAAAAACACCAACAAGTAAAATTATCGCAAAGAAAAGTGGATAAAAGGGATTGTATTTAGGTTTACTATTTTCCATTATCATTATAAAAAGCGTGCAAAGGTATAAAATAATCAGTCGGCGAATTCAGCTTATGTAAAAGATATATAAATAAGCATATATGTTAAAATAATAAAATTTAAACGCTACAGGTTTTTTGATGCGTTACCCTTTCTGTGTTTATTCGTATTTTTGAAAATTTAATTACAACTGTCTTTTTTATACTTATTATGGCTCATCAAAGAAAATTATATATCCTGATCTTTTCCTTTGGCTTTATTTTTTTATTTTTTGGTTTGCCTTTAGTGTTGCAAAACAAAGAAAATAAGGAAATCAAGCTTTTATCCCCTAAACCTAAAGTGCTTTTAAAAGAAAATCCTTTGGGTGCAACCCAAAAAATGAAAGCAGAATGGTTAGATAGTGTTTTCGAAGGTTTAAACAATTCGAATAGAATTAATGGCTGCGTTCTATATGCCGAAGGAGAACAAGTGGTTTTTAAACATTCTTTTGGATGGTCCGATTTTTCGAAGAAAGATTTTCTTTCTACCTCAACACCTTTCCAATTAGCTTCGGTTTCAAAAGTAATTACAGCCACCGCAGTATTGATGCTTTCTGATAAAGGACAAATCGATATTCATAAGGATATTAGAACCTATCTCCCTGAAATTGAATACAGTGGTATTACGGTAGAAAACTTATTGGAACACCGTTCCGGAATTCCAAATTATGTATATGTTGCCGAAAATTATTGGAATAAAAGCCGTCCATTTCATAATTGCGACATTATTCCTTTATTTAAAGAAAATCATATCAAACCCTCTTTTACTCCGGGAAAACGTTATCAATACAGCAATACCAATTATGCATTATTAGCTTTATTGGTAGAAAGAGTTTCAAAAATGCCCTTTGCCTCTTTTTTGGAAAAAAACATATTTATGCCCTCGGGTATGAAACATTCTTTTGTGCTAAATATAAAAGATTCAACTCAATGGCAAGAGGTAGCAAAAGGCTATATGCCCATGGGAAAAGGTTATAAATTGCAGGAATGGGATTATTTGGACGGGGTTTCGGGAGATAAAGATACTTTTTCTTCGGTAGAAGATCTGTTTTTGTTTGCAAATGCCTTAGATAAAGGAGTGTTGTTGAAAAAAAGCACTTATCAGCAAGCTTGTACTCCAATTCTTGACAAAGCCCACCTTAAAAAAAGTAATTACGGAATGGGCTGGAGAATTCGAGAAATTGCAGGGCAAAAAATAGTATATCACAATGGTTGGTGGAGGGGATACAAGTCCTTTTTTATTCGGTTACCGGAGAAAAAAATCAGCTTAATTGTCCTGTGCAACCGCACGAATGTTCATTTAAATGGCTTATTGTATGATATGCTTTTATATCCTGATAAAGAAAAAGAGAACAATTCAAAAAACAACCAAGAGGAGGAAGAAAAAGAACAAAGTTCCATTTAGCCATGAAACAACCTGAATATTTAAAACACGGAGATTCCATTGGAATTGTTGCTACTGCCAGAAAAATTTCACAAGAAGAAATAGCTCCTTGTTTAAAAGTATTTCAACAATGGGGATTGAAGGTAAAATTAGGGAATCATTTATTCGAACAATACAATCAGTTTGCCGGAATAGATGAACATCGATTAAACGATTTTCAACAAATGATTGATGACCCGGAAATCAAAGCCGTTATTTGCGCCAGAGGAGGATATGGAAGCATTAGAATTATTGATGATATTGATTTTAATTTCTTTCTTCGAAAACCTAAATGGATTGTAGGATATAGCGATATTACATTAATTCACAGCCATTTACAAAAAGTATTGGAGCTAAGTAGCCTCCATGCAACCATGCCGATTAACTTTCCTAAGGATGGTACGGAAAATGAGGCTATTCAGAGTTTAAAACAATCTCTCTTTGGTTACCCTTTGACCTATGAGTTTCCTTCGTCTTCTTTTAATAGATTCGGCCTAATGGCAGGGGAAATAATAGGTGGGAATTTATCGATTTTATATAGATCGGAAGAGCGTCGT
>CAZJBB010000041.1:0-18683 GCA_964543995.1 uncultured Bacteroidales bacterium | reverse complement strand
GTTGGGCAGATGATAAAAAAATATTGAGTGTTGGTGAAAAAGGAAAAATAACAGACCCTCGTTTTCGTGTCGGTAAAGGTGCAGATGCTAAAACAGTTTCAAGCCGTGTGAATGATGGGCAGTTGATGTTTGTGTTGCACATGCTTAGTAAAATGCGTGATAACGAACAAGGCAGCCGAATCGCATCAGTTCACAATGGTTCGGCTTTGTTTACAGGCGATGCAGGACAGGGCGAAAGTGAAATTCGCAAATACATTATAGAAAACGATTTGTTGGAAGCCATTGTAGCATTACCAAACGATATGTTCTACAATACGGGTATTCCAACCTACATTTTCCTTTTTACCAACCGAAAAGCCAAAAACCGAAAAGGCAAAGTGCAATTGATAAATGCTACTTCCGAAAAATTCTATTACAAAATGCGGAAGCCTTTAGGCAAAAAACGTGTTGAGTTTTCAATAGAGCATATTCCTGTAATTGAGAAAATGTTTTTGAATTTTGAAGAGAACGAATACAGCAAAATATTTGATAATGCTGATTTTGGTTACTCTCAAATAACAGTGAACCGCCCTTTGAGAGATGAAAAGGGAAAAATTGAAACTGATAATAAAGGCAAACCAAAGCCCGACCCAAAACTGAAAGATACCGAGAACCTTCCGTTAAAAAATGATATTCAGGAATTTTTCGAACGTGAAGTATTGCCTTTTGCTCCTGATGCTTGGTGGGACAAGAAAGATACCAAAATTGGATATGAAATTAACTTTGCAAAATATTTTTATAAACACATACCGCCAAGGGATTTAGCTGAAATTGCGAAAGATATTTTAGCCATTGAGCAAGAAACAGATGGTTTATTAAAAGAAATTATTGAATCTTAACTTATAGATAATGTGTTATTTATATAAAATATTGTCCGTAGATTTCAGAAACATAATAAAATTGTTTGTCAATTCCATTATGTATTGTACTTTTGTACCCGATTTCACTTTTACTGTTCAGAATAGTAAAAGTGCTAAAAAAGAAAGTTCTCACTTAAAAATAATAAACCTCCCATGCCTCTCTACGATGCACACTTGGGGGGTGTTTTCTTTTATAAAAGGAGGTTATTATGGAATATAACAAACCTCCCTTAACCTATTCCCAACAAATTGACCTTTTAAAAAGTCGTGGTCTGAATATTCCCGATTTACCTAGAGCTGAAAAATATTTAAAACACATTAGCTATTACAGGTTGAGTGCATATATGATTCCGTTTCAGGCAACCAAAGATGTTTTCAATGATGATGTTGAGTTCAACCATATTTTAGATTTATACCTTTTCGACCGAGAACTGCGTTTACTGGTTCTTAATGCCATTGAACGAATTGAGGTTAGTATTCGTGCCCAGTTAATTTATCAATTAGCACACAAATACGGCTCACATTGGCAGGATAACAAAAAAATATTTATTCCACCCTATATTACAAAAAAAGGCTGGCATGTAGATGTTTTTGAAGAAACTCAAAAATTAATTACTGAAAGTTGTAATGCAAAATTTCCTGAAGTGTTTATTAAACACTATAAAGACAAATACACTTCCCCCGTAAACCCTCCTTCATGGATGTGTGTTGAACTTATAACTATCGGGCAACTTTCTAAATTGTTTGCTGCACTAAATACTCCTAAAGACCAAAAAGATATTGCTGAATATTTCGGTCTTCATTCTAAGGTTTTTGAATCATGGTTACACTCCATTGCCTACGGGCGAAATGTTTGTGCGCACCATTCAAGGCTTTGGAATAGAGAATTTGCTATTTTACCCGATGTGCCCAGAAAGAAATTAACAAATAATTGGTACTCTGTGCCGCTTACAAATAACCGTCGTTGTTTCTTTTTCATGTCAATCTTAAAGTATTTTTTAAACACCATAAATCCAAATGGTCATTTCACACAAAAATTAGTAGATTTAATTACAAAATATCCCGGTGTTCCGGTTCAATATTTAGGCATTCCAAGCGATGGAAAAGGCAATTTAATTAACTGGCAAAATGAACCGCTATGGAAGTAAAAACAAAATATAACCCCAAAGAATTTTTAGAAATAAATAACTTCCCTGCGTACTGGAAAACCCTGCGTATAAAAAATATTTTTACTGAAATTGATAACCGTTCTGTAAATGGCGATGAAGAATTACTTTCGGTTTCGCACTACACAGGTGTAACGCTGAAACGTGAAAGTTTAGAAAACGAAGATGACCACCTGACTAATGCCGAGAGCTTGGTAGGTTACAAATTGGTACAACAAGGCGATTTGGTTATAAATATCATGTTGGCATGGAATGGCAGTTTAGGCATTTCACCTTTCAATGGAATTACAAGCCCTGCTTATTGTGTTTACCGAATAAAAGGCAACAACGACCCTGAATATTTTGGGTATTTGTTTACTACCAATTTATTTAAAGCCGAGTTTCGCAGAAACAGCACAGGCATTATTGACAGCCGTTTGCGTTTATACTCCGATAAGCTTTTCAGCATTTTTACGGTTGTGCCACCAGCACTAGAGCAAGACCAAATTGTAAAATACATCAAAGCACAGGAAGAAAAGATAAACCGCTTTATTGAAAAAAAGCAACGGTTTATTGAGTTGTTGAAGGAGCAAAGGCAGAGCATAATCAATAACATGCTTCAAATTAACTCAAAAAAAATGCGTTTGAAATTTTGTGTTACTAAGGTAGGTAGTGGTGTTACGCCAAGAGGAGGAGCAGAAGTATATCAAGACGAGGGAATAATATTTTTGAGAAGTCAGAACGTTCACAATGAGGGGTTGAGGTTGGAAAATGTATCGTACATATCCGAAGAAATTAATTCTGAAATGAAAGGTTCTGAAGTTCAACTCAATGATGTTCTCATTAATGTGACAGGTGCATCAATTGGTAGATGCTTTGTATATAATATAGAAGCACCTGCAAATGTCAATCAGCATGTTTGTATTATGAGACCAATTCAAGAGGTAATCAATTCTGAATTTTTGATGCTTCAACTTCAATCTGAAAAAATTCAGACCATAATCGATATGGTCGAAGGTGCTTCTCGTGAGGGCTTGACAAATAAGGATATTAAGAATTTTCCTTTGTTTATTCCGCCAATCGAAGAACAAAAACAAATCGTATCACACATAAAAACCGAAACCGCCACCATAGACACCGCCATAGCCAAAGCCGAACGAGAAATTGAACTTATAAGGGAATACAAAGAGGCAATGATAAGTGAAGCGGTGATGGGGAAAATAATAGAACATAGAAAGTATTGAAAATGTATTAATTTTGTATTTTAACCAAATAAATGAAACATACTTTCGAGAAAAATAAATTAGGAAGCGGTATATATACCATACCAGATATAAGTTTTTTGCTTAATTACTCACAAAGTAAAGTAAGAAGATATATAAACGATTTTTGGGATGAAAGATTAGGGAAAAAACTTTTCGACCAAACCTATTCATGGTCGCACCAAAAGACTAAAGCAGTTAATTTTTATGTTCTGATTGAATTATCAGTATTTTTCAAATTACAGGATTTAGGAGTAAAAACACATAAGATTTTAAAATCAAGAGAAGCCATTGCCAGAGATTTGAACATTGCATTCCCCTTTGCAAGCCAAGGCTTGCTTACTGATGGACAGAAAATTTGGTACGAATTCGAAGATTCCATAATAAATGCCGATGGTACCAGACAATTAAATTTATCAAATTTCATAAAAGGTTTTTGCGAAAAAATTGATTTTAACAATCAGGAATTGGCACAACGATATTTCCCCATTGGGAAAGATAAATGTGTTGTTGTTGACCCACACCATCAGTTTGGTCAACCGGTTATTTCTGGCACCAATATCAATACAGAGGTATTATATTCTATGTACGACAGTGGTGAGAAAATTAGCACTTTGGGTTTACTTTATGATATATCGGAAAAAGAAATCATGGATGTGATACAATTTTACAACAAAACGGCTGCGTAATGAGTATTTATTTGGATGAAAATCTTTCTGAATATGTAGCCGAAGCGTTAAATTTACTCAATAAAGGTTACTTCGAAAACACAAAGGTATTGTCTACCAAAAATAGTATTGGTAGAGGCAAACCCGATGAAGAAATCATACCTATTATTGGAAAGGAAGGCTCATCCTTAATAACCCGTGATTTAAACATTAAAAAAACACGATTACAGTTTGAATTATGTAAGCAATATAAACTTGGTGTTTTTTTTATTGATTTGCCTAAAGGAGAAAATAAGCATTGGGAATTAGTAAAAACAATAATTTATCATTGGGAAGCAATTGTTTATGAATCAGTGCATTGTAAAAAACCCTTTGCATTTCGTGTGCGCAAAAATGGGAAAATGGAATTGATGAAATGATTTTCAAAAAACAATATTATACTAGTGAAAAGAAACATATTAAGGGGAACATGAGAAAAAACATGAAAAACATTTCTAATAAACCTGACCTCATTCAAAACAGTTCATTTGAGTTTCCAGAACCTGTGGATTCTGGAGATGGTTCTGAAAAGGAAGTAAAAGATGACAAGGTTTCTTTTATTATGGAGAAACCCTTTGATCCAACATTAATTAAAATTGAAACCAAAACCCCTTCATTAGATACACTTATTAAGCGAATTGCAAGTAAAAGTATTCAAATGGATACTTCTAACTATTTTCAACGACAAGATGATTTATGGGATAATGGAAAACAGAGCAGGCTGATAGAATCAATTTTAATCCGTTTTCCTTTACCAGCTTTCTTTTTTGATGCAACGGACGATGCTAATTGGTTAGTAGTCGATGGACTACAAAGATTAAGTAGTATTAGGAATTTTGTTATAAATAAAACATTGAAACTTTCAGACCTTGAATTTCTAACTCATTTAGATGAAAAAGGGTGGGATGATTTATCAGATGACCTTCAAAGAGTTATTGAAGAAACGCAAGTAGTTATTTATAAAATTATGCCTGGTACTCCCACCGATGTTAAGTTTAATATTTTCAAAAGAATTAACACAGGAGGTTTAATTCTTGAGCCTCAAGAAATTCGGCATGCATTATTTCAAGGAATACCTTCAGATTTTATCACAAAACTTGCGCGAACAAAGGAATTTTTAGAAGCAACCCAAGGTAAAATTGCTATACGTAGAATGTTGGATAGGGACTTTGCTAACCGTTTTTTAGGATTTTATTTATTGGGTTATGAGAATTACGGATCCAAAGAATTTGGTCAGGATTTGGATACCTTCATGAGTAAAGCCATGGCAAGTTTATATAATATGAATGATAATGAACGAAACAAAGTAGTTCAAGATTTTACATCCTCCATGAAACTTTGTAAAGATATTTTTGGTAGAGAAGCATTTCGGAAAGTTTATTACAAGTACTCCAAACTTCCACCCATAAATAAGGCAATCTTTGATGCTTTATCCGCCCAATTTGCAAGACTCAATGATTCTGAAAGAACCGAGATTAAAACAAATAAAAAGGAATTTAAATCGGCTTTTTTTGATTTGTTGAAAAACGACACTTTGTTTTTCACTTCCGTAACTAGTGCAACTGGTGACAAAGGAAGAGTAATTTACCGTCATGAAAAGGTAAAAGAATTGATTAATCAAATAATATCAAAATAAAATGATAAAATCTATTGAAATTAAAAATTTCAAATCAATTAAAAAGAAATATTTCCCATTAAGGAATCTAAATCTGTTGTTCGGTTTAAATGGGATGGGCAAATCATCCTTTATACAGTCTTTGCTGGTTTTGAAACAATCAAATTCTATTAGCCAAGGAAGATTAGATATAAATAATTCGAGTTATGTAAATCTTGGAAATACAAAAGATGTCCTGTACCAATATTGTAAAAAGGGAGAGGATTTAGCTTTTCTTTTAACATTTCAAGATGATAATACTTTAGACCTTAAATTTTCATATAGTCACGAAGCAGATTTTTTTATTATGCGAAATATTACTTCATCAATTATTGGTGACCCGAAATTATTTAAAGAAATCTCAGATGAACCAATTTTTACAGATAATTTTCAATACTTAAATGCATATAGAATTGAACCAAAGTCGGTTAATCTAAAGAATTACACCAGTGTAATACATTTTAAAAATGTTGGCAATTTTGGTCAATTTACAGCTCATTTTATTGAAGCATACCATAATGAAGAAGTGGAATTTGAAAATTTAATACACAAGGATTCTTACCTAAAAGATGATATAACAGGGGAGATTATTGTGAATAAAACTCTAATCAATCAGATTAATTTGTGGATGGGTGAAATTTCTCCAAACGTAAACATTCGTACTACATCAATTTCTTCAGAATTTGTTTTATTGGAATATGCATTTAAACAACCAAACTTTGGAAACACAAACCGTTTTAAACCTGAAAATGTCGGTTTTGGTATTTCTTATGTTTTACCTGTAGTTGTTGCTTTACTTGCATCTAGACCTGGAGAATTGATTATTATTGAAAATCCGGAATCACATATACACCCAAAAGGTCAAGCTATATTAGGCAAACTAATTGCAAAAGTTGCACAAAATGATGTTCAAATTATTGTTGAAACTCATAGCGACCATATTTTAAACGGTATTAGGGTTGCTGTGAAAGAAGAAGAGATTAGTAAAGATAAAGTAATTGCGTTTTATTTTGAAAAGGAAATAGGACCTAGCGAACAATATTCTAAAATTACAAATATTGAAATAGATAAAAATGGGGAACTAAGTGACTACCCACCTGACTTTTTGGATGAATGGAGTAACCAATTATTAAAACTTCTGTAGTCCTATGAATTTAGTATATAACGAGCTATCAATTATTCCGATTGCGGAGAATTGACAGATTGCTGAAGAGAACTTTAAGAAGTTTTTGACAACCTTTAAAGAAGCAAAAAAAGTTTACGGATTTAACCACATCCTTTTCCCTCACAATTACGCAGAACTCCAAATTACCACAACCCAAACATTCTTTGAGTGGGTTTCTGCCTTGACCAATAGAACTATCAAAAATTTAATAATTGACCTTTGTAAAAAACCATTCACAGATGATTTAGAAGAAGCAGAATTAAGTGCTTTTTTTGAAAGTAATTATTCATTGTTAGGTGAAAATATCCCTACAGATATTAAACCAGTTGGCTTACCTGTAAGTCATATAAAAACTGTCCCTTCAATAAGCTTAGACTTTCACTTGTTTTGGCGAAACAGGAAAATCACTGTTAGTAAAAGTAACGCCAGTACTACTGAAAATATTGAATTTGTGGCATATAATGTTTGCTTAGAAAGTGATATAGCATCACGAGAAATTAAAGAATGGGCTGATATGTCAATGCCTAAATTTATTGATACCAAAGAAATATTGACAAAGTATTTAGGTTTTACCAAATATCAACCTGTATTCACTGACCATTTTATGGAGCAGTTTCTTGGTTGGAAATCTGACAATTTTGAAACATTCAAATATTTATTGTTGCTGATGAAAGATGTTCAAATTCATCCTTTTACTGGTGGAATGGGCAAAACAGAAAATTTAATAGGTAGAGGTAAAGAAGCATCAAAAAGAGTAACAAATAGCTATCCTGATGGGGATAGACTTAGCTATACTGTCGAAAACAATATTGTAACATTTATAGCCTGTAAAGGCCATTATGAATTTCATTGATGAAAACCGACACAACAGAAAAAGGTCTCGAAGCACATATTACCCTGCACTTGTGTTTGGTAAATGCTTTTGAAGAAAGGCATCATAGCCAATACAACCGCTTGGATTGTGTGGACGAAGATTTGCTTTTCAATTTCTTGCATACCACACAGGAAAAAGAAGTATTGAAATTGCAAACCATTCACGGTAGCAATTACAGAAGCAAAGTGTTGTATCGTTTAAATAACCAAATTAAAACGTTTGGGATTATTGAAGTTTTACGCAAAGGTATAACTGACAATAATATCAAGCTTAAATTGTTTTTTGATAAACCAGTTTCAAACCTGAACGAAAAAGATTTAGCCCTATTCAATCAAAATATTTTTTCAGTCACTCGGCAAGTACATTACAGCAATCAAAATGAAAATTCACTGGATTTAGTAGTTTTTATAAATGGTTTGCCAATTGTTACATTTGAACTTAAAAACGAACTTACCAAGCAAACAGTAAAGGATGCCATCAAACAATACAAAACCAACCGCGACCCAAAAGAAGAATTATTCCGCTTAGGCAGGTGTTTGGTGCATTTTTCAGTTGATACAGAGCAAGTTTGGATGGCAACACATTTAAAGGGTGAAAACACTTACTTTTTGCCATTCAACAAAGGGAACAATAACGGAGCAGGAAATCCGCCTAATCCAAATGGCATAAAAACCGATTATCTCTGGAATGAGATTTTAACCAAAGACCGTTTAACAAATATTATTCAGAACTATGTTCAGTTGTTTGAAGAAGAAACGGAAAAGATTTTGCCCGATGGAAAAGTAAAGAAAGAAAAAGTAAAGAAACTTATTTTCCCTCGTTTTCATCAAATTGATTCCGTAGATAGACTTCTCAATAATGCAAAGGAAAACGGAGCAGGAAAACGCTATTTAATACAACATTCTGCTGGTTCAGGAAAATCAAATTCCATTTCATGGCTTGCTCATCAGTTGGTTGGCTTATTCGATAAAGAAAATGCTAACACCGTTTTTGATACAGTGATTGTTGTAACCGACCGGAAAATGTTGGATGCTCAAATTCGAAATAATATCAAGCAGTTTGAGCAAGTAAAAGGAGTTGTGGAAGCCATTACCGAAGGAAGTAAACAACTGAAAACCGCTTTGGAAGAAGGCAAGAAAATTATTATTACAACTATTCAAAAATTCCCATACATTGTAAACGAAATTGGCGAACTGCCAGGAAACAAGTTTGCCATCATCATAGACGAAGCACACAGTAGCCAAAGCGGAAATACAGCAGGAAAGCTTAATGAAACACTTTCGAAAGAAACTGATGAAGAAAATGCTGAAGAGTGGACAGACGAAGATGAAATTGTAGAAATAGTAAAAGGCAGAAAAATGCTATCGAATGCGAGTTATTTTGCTTTTACTGCAACGCCTAAAAATAAAACACTCGAATTGTTTGGAGAAAAATACAACGACAATGGCAAAGAAAAATTCAAAGCATTTCATCTTTACTCAATGAAACAAGCCATTGAAGAAAATTTCATTCTAGATGTATTGCAGAATTATACCACATATCAAAGCTATTATGCATTATTAAAGAAAATTGAAGATGACCCAGCTTATGATAAAAACAAAGCACAAAAGAAACTGAAAATATTTGTTGAAAGCCACGAGCACGCAATTGCAAAGAAAACCGCATTAATCATCGACCATTTTATGGATAGCGTTATTCGCCAGAAAAAAATTAATGGTTTAGCAAAGGCTATGGTTGTAACAAGTAGTCGAAAGAATGCTGTAAAATACAAAACAGCATTTGATAATTACTTGGCAAAAACCTATAATCCTTACAAAGCAATTGTAGCATTTTCGGGCGAAATAGATGGAAAAACAGAAACTGCACTGAATCATTTTTCGAGTGCTTCTATTCCTGACGAGTTTAAGAAATCGGAGTTTCGATTTTTAATTGTAGCCAATAAGTTCCAAACTGGCTTTGACCAGCCTCTTTTACACACAATGTATGTTGATAAGAAATTAGGTGGTGTAAATGCAGTTCAAACACTTTCGCGTTTGAATAGAACAACAGCAGGCAAAAAGGGCACATTTGTTTTGGATTTTGCCAACGATGCAGAAGAAATTAAAAAGTCATTCGACCCGTTTTTTGAAACAACAATTCTTGGTGAAGCAACCGACCCCAATAAATTATTTGACTTACAAACTTCTTTAGATGCATTTCAAGTTTATACAATTGAACAAGTACAGGAGTTTTCGCAAAAGATTATTGCTAATGTTCCAGTTGATCAACTACACGCTATTTTAGATGCAGCAGCCGAAGTATTCAGAACTACATTTAAAGAAGAACAACAAGACGATTTTAGAGCAAAATGTAAAACCTATGTTCGCTTATATGTATTCCTTGCTCAAATAGTACCTTTTATAAATCCTTATTTGGAAAGATTATACTTGTTTTTAAACCATTTGCAAAATAAACTCGGCAAGCAACGTGATGAAGATTTGGCACAAGGGATTTTGGATAATATAGACATGGATAGTTATCGCCTTCAAAAAGAAGGTGAATTTAATATTCAACTACAGCAAGGTGATGAATTGAAACCAATTCCAACTGATATGAGAGGCGGTACAGCAGAGCCCGAAATGGAATATCTTTCAAACATTGTGAAAGCATTTAACGATAAATTCGGAACTACTTTCACAAATGAAGATAAGGTTCGAAAAATGACACAGGATTTAATGCAAGATGTAAAAGACGATAAAGCAGCTATGGACAATATAAGTGCATCATTAATCAAAAATGACCTTCAAAATGCACAGATAACTTTTGCCGATATTTTGAAAGCGAAAATGATAAATCATATTGACAGCAATTTTGAAGTTTTTAAGGAATACAATGACAATCCAGAGTTCAAAGCATTTTTAGCGGGACAAATGTTTAAGATATTGATTAATGATTTGGCAAAAGCAGTATAATAGCCAGCGCACAGTCGTAAGCACATTTGCAAGCCCCACAAGCCCAAGCACAGGCCAAAGCTTGCAAAAGAGCTTCCACCTTTCCCACCCAGACAAAATTGGATTAAAAAAAATCTCCACCCCTTCTGAAAATAAAAAATACGCAACCGCACAACCCATCGACAGACAAAAATCAGTTGCTATGCAGACGCCAAAACCCTTGACAGTAAAGCGTTTCAATTACACTGTGGACAGAAGGCCAGCTGGTAACACGGGTTTGGCAAAAGTGGTGGTTCAGTGCTCCACAGACACATTTGTGGTTAATCAAAGTTTGGTTCTCCGCATCAATAACTAAGCTTCGGGATGGTGAAAATGCCACCTTTGCCAAGCCCGAAAAGGTTAGCGGCAAGGTTAAAAATATCGTAACAACTTGACATATAAAATAAAAGCTTTTTTTTTGTATAAAAAAAAGCACAAAATGGACTTACAGACACGGAAACTCAATACAATTGGATATATCATCGGCCTTCAAGACGATAAGGCTTTTAGCAAAATAGAATCCGCTATTTTGAAAAGCATTAATCATAAGCCAAGACCTTTGACCGCTGAAATGGTTGTTGATAGAGCAATGCTTTCTAACGAAGATTATAAGGCCGGTAGAGTTAAGACTCAAAAGGAACTTGAAAAAGAGTCTGAAAATTGGTAACAAATGAAAGTAATTTGGTCAGATTTTGCATAAAAGACTTTGCGAGAGATATATCAGTATCATAAAATGGTGGCGGGAGTAAATATCGCCAAGAAAATTAAAACAAGAATTTTTACGTCAAGATCCGGTTAAAATTAATGAGCCTAAACGTAAGCCCAGCCGCTAATAAGTGAGGCTTAATGTGGCGCAGCCCAACATCAAGTCTCGACTTGTCGGGGTGCATTAAATCAGCTTTGTTGATATGCTTAATGGAGTTTAAATGGTTTTGAGGTATATGATTAATCAGAAAATAAGGGAATGTATAGGTTTGTTTCGGATTGCAATAGGGAAAATGAAAATTTCCTTATTTAAGAGATCAAACTTATTGAGATTCTTAAAAATGAAGTTATATTTGCAGCAATAAATTCGCTTCAACCTTGAGACTCATTTCTTTCATATTAAGTTTATATGTGTTCACACTGACATTACTTCCTTGTGTGGATAATCAGGTTGAATCTTGTTGCGGAACTATAGAATATACAAAACAGGATGCATCAGCACATAGCATAGATATGGATATGTGCTCTCCGTTTTGTACCTGTAATTGCTGCCATGTAAACACCCTTGTTTCGGCAACCACCGTTTTAATGAATTCAGCTTCCATACCTACTCGAATCGAAAATATTTTCAGCATTCCTTTGGTCAAGGACATTCCTGTTTCTTTTTGGCAACCGCCAAAGATATAATTTAGATGTAAGGCTTTTAAAGAAAGGTGCATAGAAATTCCTATGCCTAAACCTTTGATATTAAGCCTATAAACCCGAAAACCCTTTTATTTCCTTTGAGCATTTGCTTTTGAGTTTTATTAAAATAAAATTCAAATTCTTTAGCATCAAAAGCACTCTTAATGATCCTTGAATCTTAGATTTGATTCTTGGTATCTCAAAGAAAAAGACGGTTTGAAATTTTCAAATTAATATTTTAATTTCTTATTTATGATAGAAAAAATCATCAAGTTTTCCATTCACAACAAGATCATCGTCGGTTTATTTGTCTTGGCAATAATTGTATGGGGCATGTTTTCTTTAAAAACCTTGCCTATCGATGCAGTTCCGGATATCACCAACAATCAGGTGCAGATTATTTCCATTGCGCCTACTTTAGCGGCGAATGAAGTGGAGCAGTTTATTACGGCTCCCATTGAAGTGGCTATGGCCAACATCCCTGATAAAGTGGAGCTCCGCTCCATTTCACGATTGGGCTTGTCTGTAGTGACCGTGGTTTTCGAAGACCAAGTGGACATGTATTGGGCTCGCCAGCAAATTGGAGAAAGGCTCAAAGAAACTGAAGAGGTGATTCCAAAAGGCCTCACCACCCCTGAATTGGCTCCCATTTCCACCGGATTGAGTGAAATTTACCAATATGTGCTCCATGTAAAGCCGGGTTATGAAAAGAAGTATAATACCATGCAATTGCGAACCATTCAGGATTGGATCGTCAGAAGGGAGATGATGGGCACACCGGGTGTAGCAGACGTGAATAGTTATGGAGGTTTCCTTCAGCAATATGAGGTTACCGTTAATCCGGAACGTTTGAAAGCAATGGACATTTCTTTGAATGAAATATTTAATACCCTGGAAAAAAACAATCAGAACACAGGGGGGGCTTATATTGAGAAAAACCCTCAAGCCTATTTTGTTCGAGGAATCGGATTGGTGAGTTCTATTGAGGACATCGAAAACATGGTTGTTAAAAATACACCTCAAGGACTGCCTCTTTTGATTAGCGATGTAGCTAAAGTGCAATTTGGAAGTGCCCCACGTTACGGAGCCTTTATTGTGGATACGACCGGCGAAGCGGTTGGTGGGGTGGTGATGATGCTGAAAGGGAAAAATGCCTCAGAAGTCATTGGCGGTGTCAAAGAAAGAATAAAACTCATCGAAAAATCCTTACCGGAGGGTATAGAAATTCAACCTTACTACGATCGCACAGAATTGGTTGACAGAGCGGTAAATACAGTGTCTAAAAACCTCATAGAAGGGGGATTAATTGTGATTTTCATTCTGGTGCTTCTATTAGGAAATTTAAGAGCCGGACTTATCGTGGCATCGGTAATTCCCCTTTCGATGTTATTTGCAATCTCACTTATGAAGCTTTTTGGTGTTTCCGGAAATTTAATGAGCTTAGGAGCTATTGATTTTGGATTGATTGTAGATGGAGCCGTCATTATTGTTGAAAGTGTGGTGCATAGAATTGCCCAAAAAAGTTCTGAGATTGAAGGGAAACTTAAACTTTCTCAAACTCAAATGGACAAAGAAGTACTGAGTTCTGCAAAAAGAATGATGAATTCTGCTACTTTCGGACAAATTATCATTCTGATTGTATATTTGCCAATTTTGGCTTTGGTAGGTATCGAAGGCAAAATGTTTAGACCCATGGCCGAAACAGTGAGCTTTGCCATTTTGGGAGCCTTAGTTCTTTCATTAACTTATATTCCGGTGGTTTCTTCATTGTTTTTGAGTCGTAAAACAGAGTATAAAACCTCGTTTTCCGACCGAATAATGAATACACTCCATAAGGTATTTGACCCGACTTTACTTTTTGCACTACGTCATAAGGTTTCGGTGGTCTTGGTTTCTCTATTCCTGTTTATCATCAGTTTCTTTTTATTTAACTCCTTAGGGGGTGAGTTTATTCCCACCTTAGAAGAAGGAGATTTGGCTTCGGGAGTCATGACCTTGCAAGGAGGCTCCTTATCCAATACCATTGAAACCGTTGAAAAAGCCAATAAAATTCTGATGTCAAATTTCCCTGAAGTAAAACATGCTATTTGCAAAATAGGCACAGGAGAAATTCCAACCGATCCAACACCCATGGAAACAGGAGATTATATCATTGTTATGAAAGATAAAAAAGAATGGACCAGTGCCCCTACCCGTGAAAAAATGATGGAGAAAATGCAGGAGGAACTCTCAGTGCTCAAAGGGGTGGTTTTCACCTTACAGCAGCCCATTCAAATGCGTTTTAATGAGCTGATGACCGGCTCTAAACAAGATGTTGCCATTAAAATATTTGGAGACAATTTGGATACTTTGGTAGCTAAAGCAGAAGAGGTATCCAAGATGATCAGAAACACAGAAGGCGTGGAGGAGATAAATGTGGAAAGTGTAACCGGATCAGGTCAGGTTCAAGTTCATTACAATAGGAAAAAAATCGCACAATTTGGTTTATCGATTGCTGATATCAATTTACTATTGAAAACTGCTTTTGCAGGAAGTTCTGCAGGAACGGTATTTGACGAAGAAAAACGTTTCGATTTGGTGGTGCGGTTCGATCAGGATTACCGCGACGATATTGACCATATCAAGGATATGTATGTTCCCCTCCCGAATGGGAATCAAATACCCTTGGAACAATTGGCTACCATAGAAATTAAAACCGGTGTAGCACAGATTTCCCGAGAAAGCACCAAACGAAGAATTACCGTGAGCTTCAATGTTAGAAATCGTGATATTCAGTCCATTATTAAAGAAATTAGCACCAAAATTGACAAGGACTTGAAGCGTCCTCCCGGATATTATATTACCTATGGTGGGCAATTTGAGAATTTGGTGGCAGCAAATAAAAGATTGGCCGTTGCTTTACCCATGGCGCTATTCCTAATTTTTATATTGTTATTTTTTGCTTTTAAATCCTTAAAACAGACCTTGCTTATTTTTTCGGCTGTTCCCTTTTCCATGATAGGGGGAGCGGTTGCCTTATTCGTTCGTGATATGAACTTCAGTATTTCGGCAGGGGTAGGCTTTATTGCTCTTTTTGGGGTAGCTGTACTCAACGGAATTGTGCTTATTGCTGAATTTAATAGGCTAAAAGAAAAAGGACTGGAGGACATTTATGAAAGGGTAATCCACGGAATCAAAGCCCGTTTTCGACCGGTTATCATGACGGCAGCAGTAGCCTCCTTAGGGTTTTTACCCATGGCTTTATCCACTTCGGCAGGAGCTGAGGTACAAAAACCTTTAGCCACTGTGGTTATTGGAGGATTAATATCAGCTACCCTGCTTACTTTGATTGTACTTCCGGTATTGTACATTCTTTTTTCTGAAAAAAAGAAGAGGAAGCGATTTGCATACTCCAAATCCCTTTTGGTATTGATTTTTGCAGCACTGATGATAAGTCGTGGGCAAGCACAATCCACTCCTTCAAAAGTGTTCTCTTTGAAACAGGCCTTGGAGCAAGCCCTTTTGAATAACCAAACCATAAGCTCTGCAAACATGCAAGTTGCCTATCAGAAAAAGTTAAAATGCGCTTCTTGGGAATTCGAAAAAACCAATGTTGATTATGCCTATGGTCAAATGAATTCTGTGGCAAAAGACAATAGCTTTGGTATTTCACAAAACTTTTCCTCGGTTTTTCAAAATCTTGGGAGACAAGGATTGGCTAAGGCTTATATCAAAAATGCCGAATTGGGTTTAAAAATGACACAAGTGGAAATCATTTCAAATGTTAAAACTATCTATTCTCAGCTATTATTTGATTATTCAAAATTGAAATTGTTACGCTATCAAGATTCTCTGTACAGCATTTTCTTGAAAACAGCGGAATTAAAAAACACCTTGGGTGAAAGCCCTTTGCTCGAAAAAATGGCAGCTGAAACCCGAGCTATGGAAATCAAAATTCAGCTACAACAGCTTCACTCCGATATTTTAGTTCATAAACGAAAGCTTGGACTCTTGATAAATGAAAAAGCCCCAATCGAAATAGCCGAAACGGAATTGTTTAAAATGACCTCTGATATTAATTTTGATTCGAATTCGACTCAAAGCATTCCTTCTTTGCAGCTTATGAAACAACAGGTTGAAATCAGTAAAAGAGAAAAGCAAGTCGAAAAATTAAACCTGATGCCCGATCTATCTATTGGTTATATGAATCAATCGAACAAAGATTTAGGGGAAGGGAAACGATTTACAGGAGTTCAAGTTGGGGTTGCCGTTCCCCTAATTTTTTTCTCCAAATCGGCGAAAGTTCAAGCGTATAAAATCAATGAGCAAATTGCCCAAAATAACTATGAGCTTTTTGAAGCCGGAATGAAAAACGAAATGCAGTCCTTGAATTCAGAATTTCAAAAACAAAAATCAACATTGGCTTACTTTGAAAATTACGCATTAAAACAAGCCCATCTCATTATTGAGCAATCGGGCAAAAGTTATCTTGCAGGAAACATAGACTATGTGGAATATGTGTTGAATTTAGACAAAGCATTGGAAATTGAATCCTCTTATTTGCAATGCTTAAATGCATTTAATCAGGCAGTTATTGAATTAGAAAAACTTTCAGGAAAATGGAATTAAATAAAATAGATATGAAAAAAACAAAAAAAGTTAGCATAGGAATTTACCTCATGGGGGTTATGATAATCTTCGGTTGTGGGAACAAAAAAGCAGTAACTGAAAGCCAGCATGAAGAACTTCCTGCCAATGTAGTTGAAATGAATGAGGCACAATATAAAGCAGCAGGAATAGAATTGGGAGGACTCGAAGATAAATTGATGAGCAACGAACTCAGAGTAAATGGATTGGTAAATGTTTCTCCACAGAATTTGGTTTCGATTTCGGCCATCATGGGAGGGTATGTAAAGTCTACTTCTTTGGTTCAAGGTAGCTTGGTGGCAAAAGGCCAAGTGTTGGCCATAATGGAAAACACTGCTTTTATCGAATTGCAGCAAAATTATTTGGAAAGCAAAGCAAAACTCGAATATGCCGAAAATGAATACAATCGCCAGAAAGACTTAAATAAAGAGAACGTTAATTCAGCTAAAACCCTACAACAGGCTACTGCAGAATTCAAAAGTTTGCAGTCAATGGTATATGCGCTTCAGCAAAAACTCAAACTTATTGGAATAGACCCCGGCAAATTGCGTTATGATAACATAAGTTCGGCTGTAAATATAGTTTCGCCCATTGCCGGTTATGTAAAAACGGTAAATGTGAATATTGGTAAGTACATCAATCCTACTGATGTTATGTTTGAAATTGTAAACACCCAAAATCTAACCCTGGAGTTAGGTGTATTCGAAAAGGATATAGAGAAAGTATCCATTGGGCAGAGACTTAGCTTTACCCAACCCAATGCACTTGATAAGATGTATGATGCTACCATTAGTCAGGTAGGAAAAGCCATTAATCAAGATAAAACCATTAAAGTGAGTGCTGCCATAAATAGTGATACTAAATCGCTCTTACCGGGAATGTTTATAAATGCCATCATCAAAATACAAAACGACACTTTGCCCACCTTACCGGATGAGGCCATACTTTCGTTTGAAGACAAAAATTTTATTTTTGTTTTCACCGAAAAGAAAAAAGAAGGTGATAAAATGGTGAATCTTTTTCAAATGATAGAAATTAAGAAAGGCGTTTCCAATAATGGATTTACCCATGTAGTTCTGCCAAAATCTTTCGATATAAAAAGTAAACATATTGTAATTAAAGGAGCCTATAGTTTATTATCTGCTTTGAAGAATGCCGGAGATATGGCTTGCTAAAAAACCTTGCAAAATACTACCTCTAAAGAAATGATACTTATAATAAAAGAGGCTGTCCTTTTGGGGCAGCCTCTTTTATATGAAGAAAAACGATTATGGAATATCCCACCATACTCTATCGGTAATAGAAGCACTTGGGGTATTGGGGTTATACAACCTTTCAGAAGTTGGATAAGGGTATCTTCTTGGAATGGTAGTAATTACACCATTGGTTGCAGGGGTTAACTGAGGAAATCCTGTCCTTCTCCAATCGTTATACACTTCTAATTGAAGGAACAAAGCAATGTATTTTTTTACCATTATTTTTTCTAAGGTAATACTTGCTGCAGTTTCACTGGCATGAAGTGCCTCCCAAGCAGGAGCACTGGCTCCGGTTACTTTTAAAATGGACGCTTTAACCGCATCGTTAAAAGCAGTGGCCGAGCCGGCTTTATCGGTTGGGAATTTTGCTTCTGCTTCAATAAACTTCATTTCCACATAGCTAATAAAAACTACAGGAGAAGTAGCTGAGCCATAGTATGGCCCTTGTAAAGTGGCAGAGGGATCTGCTTGTCCCGGAGCGGAACCTACAGCACCACCACCGGTGGTATCACAGAAGAAAGGCAATCTTGGGTCGTTTGAAATGGTCAAGGTATCAACAAAAAACTTACCCATTACAATATCATAAGGACGTTGTTGAATGAATTGATACACTGGATTGTTTTCATTTGCAGCAGTACCAAAATAGAATTCACAATCTCCACCGTTTGAGGAAATAGCATTGGATAATGCAAGATCGGAAGAGCACACGTCTGAACTCCAGTCACCTGAAGCTATCT
>CAZJBB010000040.1:6376-18878 GCA_964543995.1 uncultured Bacteroidales bacterium | reverse complement strand
GATAAATTGACATAATATCTGCGTTTAGCTGTTCTAAAGATAGGGTCCATTATACCATGTCATTAAAAGTTATGTTAGTGCATTGGAATGGACTCATTAAAATCCTACCTTTGCTTATATTATTATGGATACCCTTAAG
Organism: uncultured Bacteroidales bacterium; assembly: GCA_964543995.1. Taxonomy (GTDB): domain Bacteria; phylum Bacteroidota; class Bacteroidia; order Bacteroidales; family CAIXTV01; genus CAIXTV01. The sequence goes on along the minus strand of CAZJBB010000040.1, from coordinate 18,739 downwards.
GAAGAGAAAAAGCTTGTGTTACGCAGTGTTATATACCCGCTGCTTTGGTTAGTAATTCTGTGGGCAATTAAAATCGCTGAATTTGCAACCCATTCCGATTGGAGTTATATGGGTATTTTTCCTTTAAAATTAAGTGGACTTTTGGGACTCCTATTTTCTCCTCTATTGCATGCTGATTTTCCCCACATTTTTGCAAACTCCTTACCCATTTTTGTGTTGGGTTTTTTGCTCTTTTATTTTTTCAGAAAGATTGCTTTTAAAGTCATTGTTTTTTCTTGGCTAATCAGTGGCTTATGGGTGTGGTTGTCGGCTCGCCCGGCTTACCATATTGGAGCTAGCGGGGTAGTGTATGCACTTACCGCTTTTTTGTTTTTTATTGGTATTTTTAAAAGAAACAAAAGTTTGATGGCGGTTACTTTACTGGTTACTTTTCTTTATGGTAGCATGATCTGGGGAGTAATACCGAACTTTTTTCCAAAAGAAGAAATATCCTGGGAGTCACATTTATTTGGAAGTATTGCCGGCCTGATATTAGCAGTTTATTTTCGAAAAGAAGGACCCGAACAAAAAGTTCATGTTTGGGAAGATGAAGAAGATGATAATGATGAGTTTTATAAAGAATTTACTCCGGAGGATGAAATTCAAAAATAGATTCGTTTAGCGATTGTATTCTTTCAAACCATGACATCCGGGTGCACAACTGCCACCGCTTTCTTTAACAGTATACTTTAATGGCATATTCCATTGACCGAATGGAACTTTGTCAGCTATCAAATGTGCATTGGGGGCTCCATGAACATTATGGCACATTACACAGGTTCTGGATTTATCTCCATTCATATGAACAAAGTGAAGATTTTTATCCCCATTTCTAAAGCTGGTTGCAGAAGTAGTCTTTTCTGCTTTCATTAAATCAGCATCATGACAATCCCAACAGAGAGAAAAAGAATCTTTTGCTGCTGTGCTGTATTGGCCTGTTGGGAAAGGCTTTTGCAACAAAAAACCGTTTTGCGAACCATGAGGTTTGTGGCAAGTAACACAACCCCCATCTACAGGCGCATGAACTACCTTGCTGGATTTCAATACATTATCTATGTTTACAACCTTTTTACCGTTTATCATATCTTTGTTATGGCAACTCAAACACAATGCTTTTTCTTCTTTTACAAGTAGTTTACTTTCGTTTGAGGAGTGTGGAGAATGACAAGCAATGCATGACTTGGAACCATTCATTGCTTGATGGAAGGAAACGGATGAATCCACGGTATTTTTTATGGCATCATGACAAGTGAAGCATAATGCAGGAACTTTATCTGCCAAATTCAATCCTTTGGCACCTTTTTCAGTATGATCTTTAATATTCACCTGATGACAGCTTTCGCATGATCCGGAGGCAGGCGCATGAACTGTCTTGCTTTCAATTAATGATTTGTGGCAATCGGTACAAGAAACCTCTTGTTTGTTGAGTGAAACATTTTCTTGATGAAAATTGGTAAGATTAACAAATGAAAATGCCGAAAATACAGGTATAAAAGTATACAGCAGAATTGATTTCCTCATAATTAAAACAACCTTTCTATTTTAAAATAGGCACTTTTGAAATACAACTTCTCTTCAACATAATTTCTCTTATATAACTCGGCACCCAAAATAAGGTTTAATTTATTGAGTTTAGAGATAATTTCAGCTTTGGTAGTAAATAGTTCCAAGTCAATTTTTCTTCCTGTTTGTTTTCTATAAGTTACATCCACATTAAGTTTCGTATGCTGAAAAAGGTTGTAAATTATTTTTCCGCTAGCATCAAAATAACTCTGGTAACGAGCATCGGTTTCATTTAACATTTCATAACTTTGGAAATTGGTATTGAAAATACAATTGACTTTTCTGCCGAAGTTTTTCAGGAAATTAAAGTAATATCGGGTCATTTTGTATGGAATAATGTTACTTTGGTAGCTTTCATACTCAGCCCCCAAATTAACAATTTTGAAATCCAAACGGCCTCCAATAATATTCTGAGTATAGTGGTTTAAAGTTACATATTCGGTTTGCTCTTGATTAGAATAATTTTGTGTGGAAAAACGGTAACTTATCGAAAGCAAATTTTTAAATAAATAAAACCCGGTTTTTAAAATGTGTGAGTTTGCGTCATAATTATAGGAACCAGGCTGTATGGCTACATAATCTATAAGTACAGTCGCATTATTTGCAATGGAACCGCCGGGGATTCTTCTAATTTCGACGTATTTACCTACCGGGATTAAAAGATAATCAATATTATTCAGATAAATTATGGTTCCGGTGGTGTCTTTTACAACCACAGAGGTAATATTGATATCCGGTAAATGAAGTAAAACAATTCCGTTATCACTCAATGAATAGGACTCTCCAATCACATTAATATTGGATGGACTTGAAAGGTAGTCTTTATGAAGTTTGTCATACTTATAAGTTGCATAAAATTGACCCATGGGGATTTTTTTACTATACTCAAGCTCAACACCATATTTTGTATTGGATTCTCGATACAAGCTGTGTTTTATTTGATTGAACTCATAATTTAAATGAGATCTCAGACTTTTATATAGCCTATGTTCCAGTCCAACGCTTATCCCTTGTTGGTCAATGGAATATTGAGGTTGTTTAATTCGGCTATATTGATAATTTGATAATAAAGAAAAGTTTGAAGGTAAGCTTAGATTTAAAAATTCAAAGGCCTGAAAACGCTTCCAGTTTAAATTTCCATATTGAGATACATTTGAAATCATGGTATTTAGACTGTACTTCTGTTTTTTATCAAAATCAAGGCGATTTACAAAATCAATAATATCAGAAGTATTGTTAAGATGAAATAGATTTTGATTGATGTTGCTATTGATTTCATGAGAATACCGTAGCTCACTTCTATCGTAGTTTGTAATTGATTTTAAGGCTCTTGCACTAAAAAGCGACTGGTTGAATTGGTCTGATTTACCGGTTTGTATTTCAGTTTGATTCCATTTCCTGTTATACAGATCAAAATAAACGGGCAAAATTCGGTTATTAAAACTTAACATGGCACCATACATCTGATTGATTGATCGCAGATTGGTGAGATTCTCTCGGGTAGCATAACCATCATCATAATTACCCACAATATGTAATGTTAGCTTTTTATTGTTGAAAAAAGTAGCCCCTAATCCTATTTTTTTAATGGTTTGCACCTCTGACAAATCAGGGGCAACCAAATATACATTCCGGCTGCTTTCGGGCATATAGGCTGCGTCTAGTTCGATGTTTAAGAAATCAGGATGCAAAAAATAACTGTTTGTTCTAAGGGCCAAGCCTCCCGATAAAAAATTACTTTTCAAAAGATCATGGTATCCCAACCAATCTCTAACTTCTTCTCGGTAAAATCCATTTAATTTTACATCCCCTGAAATTGAATTAAGTTTCCAAAAAGAAAAATGGTCGATATTGTTCTGAGAAAAGACATGGACATTCCATAGGCATAAAATAAATGAAAATGATATGAATTTAAGTATTCTTCTCATAGTTCTAATTTAAAACAAATTTATCATTTCCTCCATGGGGATTATGACATTCGGTGCATTTTGTGTCCTTAATATCTTGGTGTATTTCTGATTTAAACAATCTTTTTGAATCGTGGCAATACAAACACATGGATTGTCCACTTTGGTGGAGTAGTTTTGGGTTTTGCGAATTATGTGGATTGTGGCAGGCAGTGCAACTTCCCCCATTTACAGGACCATGCAACACCTTGTATTTCTTACTAAAGTCCTCATGACATTGATAACACAATTGAGGAATTTCTTGATTCAGCTTACCAATGTGATCCGGATTATGGCAAGTACCACATTGGTTTTCTTTATACGGAGGATGAACAGAGCCCGCCTGAACGAGTGTGACTGAGCTGCCTTGGGCAAGTGCTGTAGAATCGATTTTTTTTATTGAATCTTTTGAATTATTGGAAATTGAATCTGATGGTGCAGGAACTCCATCAAAGAAAAAAGAGAGGACTTTATAGTGTTTTGTGGAATTACAAGAAGAAAAGTAAAATAATGTCAGCAATATGATAAAAGTCAATTTCAAAGGTTCAATGCTTTTTATTTTCATGGAGCAAAAAATAATTATTGAGTCTTTAATTGAATATATTTAATAAATTTATTTCTTATTGCCTGTTTTTTCCCCTTTATTCTCACCTGAATGGGCTGGCTCTATGGCGCCATACACACTTATTTTGTCTGGACCAAATTGATTGGTTACAAAAATGAGATATTTTAAATTATAGCTGGGATCGACATATTTCCTGAAAAAATCCAAGTTCTCATAGTCTAAAGTTACTTTAGCAGGAAGCCACATGTCACCGGGTTTTTTATAACTGCCACCGAAAAACAGCAATAGCTTTCCTTCTCTATTAAAAATTTGGGTATTCTCAAATCCAGCATCCACTACAAATAAATTTGATTCCTTATCCACCGCAATGCCTTTGGGGCGGGCAAGCTGACCTACACTAGAACCATAAGAACCAACTGAATCGATAAATTTACCCTGATGGTCATATATTTTTACTTTAAAATCACCGAAATCAGTAACGTAAACTTTGTCTGGAGTTACAAAGATATTTGTAGGGGAAAATAAATTTCCGGTATTATTATGATTTACTTCCGGGAAGGATTGAATTAATTGATACGAGGAGTCGTTTTTATAAACATTAATTTGATGCCCGGGTAAATTTGTAACCCAAATCTTATTGTCTTGTACGAAAACATCCACCGGTTTAAAATCTTCCTTTCCACCAATACAATTAACATATTTCTCGTTTTGATCAAATATGACAATTTGTTTCCGCTCAGAGTCGGCAATGTAAATATACCCTTTGCTATCAACAAAACAGTTTATGGGAACTTTTAACTCCCCTTTTCCTTGCGGTATAAACTGCTCGAAAGTGTTGTTTTGAAAATTGATGATATCTAAACCTTTAATATAAGTGTCGCAAATAAAAGCTTTTCCTTTAGCTACTGCAATCCCATAAGGTTTGTTAATATTGACAGTTTCTTTTTCCCCAAGGAAAAATCTGGTAATGAAATTTCGTTTATCAATGATATCCAGTGAACTGCTAAATTTGGTAAGATACTGAATTCTTGCCGTATCGGGTGGCGAAGGATATATAACCAATTTGTCTGCCTCCCCAGTGGGTACAACTTTATGAGAACAAGACATGGAAAAGGCTGAAATACAAATGAGTAGAATAATTTTAAACTTCATGAGATTAGGAAGAAAATGGTTATCGTGGTAAAATTATAAAAATAGGGCGGAAAAATTCGCCCTATTTTATAACTTTAAATAAATAGTATATTATTTAATATGACAAGTTAAACACAATGCGCTACCTGCATTTGATTTCTTTAAGAGGTGAGTAACATTGTATTTGTTGTGTACATCATGGCATGATGAACATTGCATTACACCAGCAGTTAACATGGTAGCAGCAATGGTTCCAGTACCAACACCGGTTGCAGTTGAAGGAAGCCTTAAACCACCATCAGTACCTGCTAAAGCATCACTGTAAGTAATTGAAATGGGGTGATCGTTACTTAAATCAGTACCAACATTATTTGCAGTAGATACGTGATTGGTTCCGTTAATGACACCACCAAAGTTTTCGAGAGCAACTGTACCATCATGACAACTTAAGCAGAGTTTTGAACTTCCGGTGGGTTGTCCAACAGCGGCATCCATGGTTGGAGAAGCATACAATGTGTATGAAGCAACAGCAGAAACACTATGATTCCATAAAGGAGCGTTCGTCACTGAAGTTACTGCATTGTGAGGAGTGTGGCATACAATACAAATTTCACCACTACTGTTCCATGCAGATGCATGGAAATCATGACCTGTTCCTGCCATTTGCGATGTTTGCGCAAAACCGAATTGAGAAATTACACTTAAGGTAATTGCTGAAACGAATAATTTAATTTTTTTCATGTTTTTCGTGTTTGTTGTTTTATAGTGTAAAAATACGAGTTTTATTAACAAAAATGCATTTTCAATAAAATATTTTTATTTGTCTGAAATACAGTCATTAAAATATATTTTTGTTTACAATTGATTTAGTTTAGGTTAAATATGTTTTAATATTATTACAATACAATTTGCATTGAATAATAATATGTACTATGAGTTAAATTATTATTGTCATAATAAATTGTAAACTATGCTTATTAGTATGCTACATCATCATGGTCTTTATTATGACATTTCAAGGAGCATTTTCCGTGAAAAAGTCCTTGATCCATGAAATAGAGTTTCCCTTTGCTATTTGGATAAACCACCGCAGAGTTAAAATTGATGAGATTGGTGTTGTTAATGCCGTTTCCCTGAGAACTGCTTATTCCATGTGGGTCATGACAATTATTGCAAGAGAAATTTTCGCCTTGGATATGCTTACTGTGTTCCTTAAAGGACACATCACTTAAAATTGAAGTTCTACTATGGCAATTATAGCATAAGGCATATGCACTGGAAGACTCAATAATTTTACCTACACCGGTGAGATATTGTAATTTTAAAATATGTGGGTAATTAGACCCATGTGGACCTGAAGGAGCATTAGGATCATCACTGGCATGACAATCTGTACAATACAATCTACTTGATGCAGTCCAGGGTGAAATCAAGCTGGGAACATTGGGATTCACTCCTTGAGCTGCCACAGCATGAAAAGAAGGATTCCCATCTGCAAATTCAAGCCGTACATTGTTTTGATTGATGATACGATTTGTTGGAGAAGCTGGTGCTCCTGCATTTCCGGCGTGACATCTATAACAAATTTCATAAGCTTCATTTGCTTCTTTTACCGGGCTGCCGTTTCGATTAACACCTTTAACACCTTTAAGAGCTCCACTAGCAAAAGGTGCTACTGCGGTTTGATTATTTGATTGGTGAGGGTTATGACAATCTTCACACTCAACATGCATGGAATTTACCTGACCCGACTCATTGGCATTGTGAATTCCGGTATATGCAAAAACATTATGCCTATAAGGTTTCATAAATTGTAAACGAATGTCTTTAGAGGCAACATTCCCATTATGGCAATCTAAACAGTTGTTTTCTTCATTTGAGTATTTTAAAAGCATGGATTTGCTCTCTGAGTTGTGCGGATTATGGCAACTTTCACAACCATTTTGTCCAACGGTTGTCATGCTTCGATCGGAATAAGGCCAAGGATTCGGAGCAACTCCATTCCAGGTTTTTGTAGAAAGGTTGTGTGAACTTTGCGCCCAATTGGTTCTTTGGTGACAGCTATTGCAAAGGTTTGAGTTTTGAGGAGCCGCCACTAAAAAGTCGCTATAAATGTTTTTATGGGGGTCGTGACAAGAAGTACATTGCACTTTAGAGTTTTTCAAAGCTACAGGTGGAGTGATTGCCGAAGGATTTTTAAGTTGCCCATCATTTAAAGCTAAATCTGATCGATAAGTAAAAGAAATAGGGTGATTTTTACTTAGGTTGTTTCCAAAATTACTATGCCCTGCCGGCATAAAAGAGCCTGATGTCATTTCGATATTTGCGGTTCTTGAAATTACATTTCCTAAAGCAATGGTGCCATCGTGACACGAAAGACATAAAATAGAAGAACCATCAGGTTGACCCGGTAAGGATTGAAGTGTAGAACTAGAATACAGTGTGTACATTGAGCCGGGATCGTTTCTATTCCACAAGGGTGCAACCGGTCGGCTATTATGAGGTGTATGACAAAACAAACAAATTTCTGTTTCAGATGTAGCTTTTATTTTACCGGTACTGCTTACCGATAAATTATGTTTAGTGGTTACAATAGACTGAGCTGTTAATATAATAAATGAGCTAATAAAAAAGACAAAAGACAATAGTATTCTTCTTTTCATTTTTAATTTAAATATTTGAGTTGAAAAATTTGAATCCTTGAATTATATGTATCGGCAATGTATATAAAGTTTTGATTATCAATAAAAATCCCGGATGGCATCCAAAATTGTCCATTTTCATGCCCTTGTTGGCCAAAATGATATAAGAAAACCCCTTTATCATTAAAAACCTGAACGACATTTGAGAGACCATCAACCACGTAAATATTACCATAAGAATCTACTGCAACACCTTTGGGTCTGGCAAAATATCCGCTTGCATCACCAATTTCTCCAAAAGCTGAAACAACTTCACCTTCAGGATTAAATATTTCAATCCTATAATTCATGGCATCTGTAACATAAGCAAAACCTTTGTTATCTATCCAAAGATGTGTTGGAAAATTAAATTCACCTTTCCCTGATCCCCTCGTTCCAATTCTTTTAATTAATTGTCCTTTCAAATTTAAAACAGAAATCCTATGTTGTTTTGTTTCAATTACCCATATTTCATTTTTAACACTTGAATAGGCAATTCCGGTGGGTTGGTCTAAAATTAATGAGTCGTTAAAAACGGTTGCTTTTTTGCCCGACAAGGATAATTCGTAAATTTTATTTGATTGAGAATCAGTAAATAAAAATCCTTTTTCCGGAACACAACACAGGCCAATTAATGATGAAAAATCAGCAATGCAATTCCGGAAAGCTTGGGGCAATTTCCCAATATCGTTTTGAACATGAAACAAGTTTTTACTTGATTGGTCCAGAATTAAAAAATCCTTATTATTAAACGCATACACTGACATGGGGTGTATAAGTTTCGGTTGCTTAATTCCTAAAATCATAGCATTGAAAAAGGAATTGAATTTCCCGGACTTCTTGCTTTCTACATCAGACCAATTCTTTATCCATTCCACATGAGGCGTATTAGCCTTTGAAGAATCCAAGTTTGTTTTTTGAGCAGCTACCGTAAAGATAGAGCTCTTCAAAATGCTCAAAACAAACACTATCTTTATAAATCTAAACATACATTCTTCAAATATATAACCTCATTTTCTTTATTCGGATATTCTTTAAAAAGATGACCATTGCTTGAAAAACTAAAATGTATAATTTGTTTGAAATAAGTATAAAACTGTCTTTTTAAAAGAATTAGCAAATTTAATGCTTTCATAAATATAAAATCATATTTCTAATAAATATCGATAAAATTCAACTAAATATCAGGTAATCAGAATCGAAGAATCATTCTTGGCAACTATGAAAAATGGAAATAATTTGTACTTCTTGGGCTGAATCATTAAAATTATTATTTTTACAGGTTTTTATGAATCTTTTTATGTAAAAGGTTGGTCTAAAAATTATCATAAGAATGTTAAAGATTTTTCCCATAAGATATTTGCCCTTTTTATTTGGTGTAATGTTTTTATCAAATGCTTTTTCGCAATCGGGCATAAATACGATTAACAATTTCTCGAGTATTTTTGGTTCGCTGAAGGTTCCGGTAAGAGTAGCCATTGATAAATCCGACAACATCTATGTTACAGACTATTCAAAACGTTGTGTAGTTAAATATGACTCCGCAAGAAACTACCTTGAAAGTTTAAATATAGGAGAGAATCCTACTTCTATAGCCATCAGTGACGACAATCTTATTTTTGTCGGAGATAATGTAAACGGGAAGATTTACAAAAGACAAATCAATGGAACGGTTTCGGTGATATATTCAGATACCATTTTGCCCAACGCCATGGTGGTTAGTCCCGACAATCAGTTGTATGTGGTGGACAGTCGATCGAAAAGGGTTTTGGTGATGGATTTTGCAGGGAATTTGATTAGAACAATAGGCGATAGTGTATTTCTCTTTCCAACCGGAATTGCATTTGACAGGAAAAACAATCACATTATTGTAGCTGAACATGGAGGCTTTGGAGATGGATTTAATTTGCATGCCGAAATTCGAATATTTAGTACCACAGGCGACTTAATCTCAACTTTTGGAGGTTGGGGAAGCGGCAATGGAAAGTTTTATCGCATTCAGGGATTGACCGTAGGCCGTTGTGGGAATATCTATGTAAGCGATCCTTTTCAAGGGAAAATCAGTGTTTTTACCGATAATGGTGTCTTTATCACGAAATTTGGACAATGGGGAGACTCTCTTGGACAGTTGAATGTTCCCATGGATGTTGTATTCGATTCACAGGAAAGGGTGTTGGTTACATCATTGAATAATAGTGCCCTAGAAGTTTTTAATATTACAGATTCACTGCCTTCATCCATCATAACCAATAGTGGAAGTTCATCTATATGTAATGGAAGTAGCACTCCTGTATCGATTCGTTTTACGGGAACTGCTCCTTGGACATTTAACTATACGATAAATGGAACTAATCTCCAAACCATTACTCAAACCCATGATAATCCTTATGTATTGCAAGCCACCCTTGCCGGGACTTATAATGTAGTTTCTTTATCTGATTCATTGCACCTTGGAAGCTGTTTTTCGAAAACCGCCCACGTAATATTGAATCCATCTCCAACAGCCAGTTTAGCCAATATTAGCACACCCATTTGCCAAGGAGAATTTACGGATATACCGGTAAGTTTTACTGGGAATGCCCCATGGTCGTATACATACACATTCAATGGTTCAAATCCGATAACCCTAAATGAAATATACAGCAATCCATATTATATACATGTAAATCAAGTTGGCACTTATGAACTCACTGAGGTAAGTGGAGATGGATGTGTGGGAACCCTTGTTCCGGGAACTGCAGTTATTGGACAAGGCACAGGTCCGATTGCCAGTATTTCATCCGGAAATTATCAAATTTGCGAAGGCAGTGCTGCTGATATTCCGGTACAAATGACGGGTACGGCTCCCTGGACTCTCACCTATACAAAGAATGGTGAAAACCCCATTACGTATTCTGATATTTACAGCAACCCATTTTTATTGCATGTGACCGAATCAGGAAGCTATCAGGTTATCAGTTTAAGAGATGCCCACTGCATGGGATCCAACTTTAACTGCAGTGTTGAGGTAATCAGCCATAGTTTACCCACATCCAATATGAGTACGGCAAATTATACCATATGTGCCAGCGATTCCGTTCCTATAAGCATCAGTTTTAGCGGAAGTGCTCCTTGGGCATTCACATATTCAACAGAGGGTGTAAATCCCAATATGGTTTCAAATGTAAACAGCAACCCTTATACATTTTATGCTCACCAGTCCGGAGATTACCGGGTGGTTTCATTGTCCGATGCCTATTGTCAGGGAGCTAACTTTAGCGGAAACACCATGGTTCAGGTAAACCCCACTCCGGTAGTGAATTTAGGGCCGGATACCAATATTTGTTCCGGGCAATCGATAATCTTAAATGCAGGCCTCAACGGCTTCTATTTATGGAACAATTATACAACGAATCAAACATTAGTGGTAAATACACCCGGAATATATGTAGTAACAGTCACTAATTTAGATGGTTGTCACAGTTCCGACTCAATTGTTGTAGGATTGAACTCAAACCCAAATTGTTTATTTAAGACTGTAAACATCAAACTCTATTTAGAAGGTTTATTCAATCCAATTAATCAAAACATGAATGCGACCATTAATGGTATAACTGAGTCGCCTCAATGGGGAAATACCATTGCAGATAAAATTCAAATTGACCTTTTCGATGAAAATCCGCCATATAATCCTATAGGAGTGAGCGAAAACAGGGTAGATTTACACTCAAATGGTTGGGCAACATTTACTTTACCATCAAGCTTTAATGCTAACTACTATATTCGTATAACTAATCGAAATCACCTGCAAACTTGGTCATCTGTGGCAATTCCCTTTAATACCTCTGTCATAAATTATGACTTTACTACCAGTGCAACACAGGCTTTTGGTATAGAAGCTCAAGTGCAAGTTTTTCCGGGTATATATGCATTTTATGCCGGGGATTTGGATCAAAACGCATATGTTGATTTAGATGATTTTATTGTGTTTGAGCATGACCTAATTATTGGAAATATTGGATACCTCGTATCTGATATAAATGGAAGTGGTTTTGTTGATTTGGATGATTTTGTAATATTTGAGCCCCGCCTTACCTTTGGAAATGTTTCTCAGACTCCATAAGTAAGATGATATTTGTAAAGTTTATGCACTTCACGGTTATCGATTGAAATAATTTTAATCCGTTATCAATCAAATAATTATGTTTTCTAAAGTGGGTGCTAGGAAATTAAAATTTGGCAAATATATAATGACATTGATTTTTTAGCTATCTTTACAGGTTTTTATTAAATATCTGCACAATTGAATTAAAAAGATGCGCTCAATTTCATTTATGAGGTTATTGGTGGTTGTAGTATTTGGATTATTCATATCGCAAGTAACTGCTCAATCAGACACAAATGCGATTAACAATTTCTCGAGTATTTTTGGTTCGCTGAAGGTTCCGGTAAGAGTAGC
>CAZJBB010000040.1:0-6276 GCA_964543995.1 uncultured Bacteroidales bacterium | reverse complement strand
TTGTCAGGGAGCTAACTTTAGCGGAAACACCATGGTTCAGGTAAACCCCACTCCGCTGGTGAATTTAGGGCAGGATACCAATATTTGTTCAGGTCAATCAATCGTCTTAAATGGGGGTGCTAATGGATTATTTTTGTGGAGTGATTTTTCGACAAATTCGACATTAACTGTGGATTCTGGGGGAGTTTACAGTCTCACAGTTACGGATACCAATGGTTGCTTTTCGACAGACAGCATTCAAATTGGGGTGATACCAAATCCCGTCTCTTCTTTTATTTATAACAGTAGTAACTTTGATGTAGGTTTTATAAACACTTCTTCAAATGCTAGCAATTTTAGTTGGAATTTTGGTGATGGAAGTTACAGTAATGAAGCAAACCCCATTCATTCTTATTCGAACCTTGGAACTTATATTGTCATGCTGATTTCAACCAGCGCAAATTGCGGTTCATCTACATTTTCTGATACCTTAACTTTAATTTCAACCGACATTTCTGAATGTTATCAACCTTTAACAATTCATGTTTTCCCTAATCCTGCGAAAGGATTTGTTACAATTGAAATTAATAATTCAATGAATCCAAACTTAAAGTTGAGTATAATTAACTCATTAGGCCAAACTTTGTATTCTAAAAATATTAATGTTTCTCATTACAATGAAGAAATAAATTTAAGTAAATTTGCTTCAGGTGTATATTCCATTCAATTGCTTTCGGGCGAATTTTACAGTAATACCAAATTAATTTTGAATAACTAATTTACGTATGTATATAAAAATCAAAAACATAAGTCAAAATAATTCATTTGTATTATTGGCTTTATTCTTCTTTTTGTTGTCCATTTCAAATTCTTTTGGGCAAACAGATTCCGCGAAGTGGGTGTTAACGACAAATGCCGCAGTCACTACTACTTCAAACATAAGTGCATCGGCCCAAACATTTGGAGCAGGCCTCACCACCACGTCATATAATGCAACTAATGGTGTTACTGCAGCCAGCTTTGATGCTGCGGTTTGCACCCCAAATGTGGATGACTATTATGAATTTATTGTGACAACTCCAGGATGTTACAGCTTTTCTGTTTCATCCATCACTTTCACTCATATTTCAAGCAGTGCTGCAAGATGTTTTCAATTAAAATATTCCATTAATGGAGGGGCGGAAACCCAAATTGGGGGAAATATTACTGTTAATACCACAGCAACAAATTACACAAGTGGAGCCATTGCACTATCTGTACCTATTGGACAAAATATTCGATTTAGGTTATATGGCTCAACAGCAAATGCCACCAGAACTTTAGCCGTAAAAAACTTTGTTGTTAAAGGAACGGCAACATTAGGTTCGTTGGTTCCTGCGGTGAGCATTGCCGCAGTTCCTTCCGGAACTATTTGTTCGGGTACTTCAGTAACTTTTACCGCAACACCCACCAACGGAGGCACACCCTCATACCAATGGAAGTTGAATGGTGCTAATGTTGGGACAAATAGTCCTACTTACTCAAGTTCTGCTTTAGCCAATGGAAATACGGTTACCTGTGTTATGACCAGCAGTTTAAGTTGTGCTTCTCCAAATACAGCTAATTCAAATACAATTACCATGGCTGTCAATGCAATCCCTTCCATTCCGGGTACAATTTCAGGAACGAGTACAGCCAGTCCAAGTACAGCCGGCTTGGTTTACAGTATTGCTGCTGTATTAGGAGCAACCACTTATACGTGGACCTTACCTGCGGGATGGGTAATTACCGCTGGGAATGGAACGATTTCAATTACATGTACTTCTGGTATTTTAGGTCAAGGCGGAAATATTTCTGTTACTGCCGGCAATAGTTGTGGAACCAGTGCTGCTTCAACCAAGGCTGTGACGGTTGCCATTCCAAATCCCCATGTTGGATGTAATAGCTGTCATATTAATCATAGTTCCCCCGGAGGTTCACTTACGGCCGTGAATGGTAATGCTAATTTATGCATTAGTTGCCATAATCCTACCGGGTCTGCAAGTACCTATCCTTTTGCAAATTCAGACAAAGCGATACCTGGAGTTAGCGGAAATTCTCATTCTTGGGATAAATTGGCGGTAAATGCAGCCTATCAAACCAATTCCCCAACCAACACTCAAATGGCAAATCGAATTGCATCCGGAAACATCATTTGCTCCACATGCCATGATCAGCATTCTCAAACGTATGTCCCATATCTCAGAGCAAGTAATTCCAGCGATTCTTTATGTATGCAATGCCATTCGGCAAGAAATATTGGTAGATATTTAGATAATACCACCACCAATAAAGGATCTCACCCTGTGGGTATTACCTATAACAGTGCAGATGCAAGGTTTTTGACTTCCCCAACGAATGCAGTTATCTTAATTAACTCAAAAGTACAATGCTCCTCCTGCCACAAAGTTCATTTTGCAACCTCAACAGATGGAAGCATTCTTCGTATGGCAAATAATGCAAACCTATGCCAAAGTTGTCATGCCTATAAAACAGTAACCACTACCATGGACCACAAAGGGATGACTTGTGTGGTTTGCCATGATGCTCACCAAACCGGATCCAATAATATTTACCTCATTAGAGATAGTATTTCAACACCCAACAGTGGAAAAAAAGCAGTGGTGTTTACATCCAATACTTCCCCAAACAATTATGCGGATGCCACTGGTGTCTATAATGGTGTTTGTGAAGTTTGTCATACCTTAACCGATCATTACACCAATACTTCAGGAGGAACTTCTGATTCACATCATGTGCCGGCAACACAAAAATGTACCGATTGCCATCCACATAATAAAGGGTTTGCACCTCAGACCGATTGCATGGATTGTCATAAATCCATTACTGATAAACCGGGAGTGGGCCCAACCGGTGGGAGGAGACAAATTGTAGATAATACCGGAAATGGATTGGGAACAGGAGGGGATTTTAAACGATATTCTCATCATTTTTCGGGTTCTATCCCAACCGTTGCCGATTGCATCAGGTGTCATTACATGGGTGACCATAAAGACGGACAGGTTAAATTGTTAGACCCTGATCAAGGATACTTGAATGTATATACTTATGATTCGTTGAATAAAGCCGGAATGGAAAGTTTTTGTTTGAATTGCCATGATGCCAACGGAGCGAGAGGATATGTTAAACCTTTTAGCGATAGCATTACGGTACCGGTTATCAATGCTGCTATGTGGGCTGCTTCAGCACATAAAACAAGTTCAAATACCTGTATGTCTTGCCACGATAATGGGCACGGTTCAAATAAAGCTACACTATTAGGTCCTGCCAATTACACAGGACCCGGAACAGGAACCGATCTTACCAATGAAGAAGAAGGTTTTTGCTTGAATTGCCATGGGGCAAGTGGGTCTGCGCTAAAAGTGCATCTTGCATTCAGCGGCACCAATACCACCACTAATTTTTATAAGCATGATCCCTCTGCCACTTATCGTAAACATACAAACGAAGAAACTTTGGGAAGTGCCTTTGGAGGAACAAACCGTCATATTGAGTGTGTAGATTGCCATAATCCTCATGGTGCACAGTCCGGAACTGCCACTGCACCCAATTTATTGCCCACTTTAATTGGGGCTTCAGGAGTGGAACCTACTTATGCTGGTGTTGGGGCACCTACCGGCTTTGCTTGGTTAGAAACTGTGACTAAAGAATATCAAGTGTGTTATAAGTGTCATTCAAGTTTTACAACACTCCCAACGTATTTACCGGGAGGTTGGAATTCGAGTGCAGTTAGCGCTGACGGACTGAAAAAACTTACTACTATTGGCACCAATAGTCAGGTAGGAGAGTCGAGGGATATGGCTCAAGAGTTTAATCCAAGTAGCCAATCCTTCCATCCTGTTATGGCTGCCGGTACTAATTTAAATATAAATTCCACCACATTCCAAAGTGGCTACACTTTTGCTTCAATGTTGTATTGCACCAGTTGCCATAATAGTGATTTGTCAGGAACTGCAGGATATGGCAGAGGTCCACACGGATCTTCCAATCTTCATATTTTGGATGCCGGTACAGGCGGTAGCTCGAATTATAAAACAGTACATAACAATGTTGCTGCTGTGACCACTGCGGTATGCACAAAATGTCATCAAGCCGGCTCATATTATACCGGAAATACAGGTTCACGTTATGCTTATCATTATTATCATATTAATCAACAACTTCAAAGTGAATGCTATGTATGTCATGATTCCCATGGAAGTGAACAGTATCATTTAATGAATATGAATAGAAATGGCAATACTTCAAGTTGTATAACAGCCATCACCGGAACCTCTCAGACCGCTTTCGTACATGCAACAGGAACGACAGCGAACTTATGCAATGTAACTTGTCATGGTACCAGTCATGGAGCCGGAAAATCATATAACCCAGCATATTAGTATATAAATAATAGATATGAATAAGATACTCATTACATTCAGCTTATTTGCATTCCCATTTTTTTCTTTTTCCCAATCGAAAACCATTGGCCAGGTTACAGATATTGATAGAAATGTTTACAATACAGTAATTATTGGCGATCAAGTTTGGATGAAAGAGAATTTGAAAGTGACCAAGTATAATAATGGTGATCCTATACAACTGGTTACTGACACTTTTGCATGGACCAAAATGACCACAGCCGCTTATTGCAATTACAGCAATGATGAAAAAATAGCAATGACTTATGGCAGAATGTATAATTTTTGGGCGGTTGTGGATGATCGAAAATTATGTCCGGCCGGTTGGCATGTTCCATCGGATAAAGAATGGCAGAAATTAAACGATTTTTTAGGAGGAAATCTGGTAGCCGGAGGAAAAATGAAAGTGAGAGACACTCTTTACTGGCGAAGTCCAAATATTGGCGCTACCAATGAAAGTGGATTTTCAGCTTTACCTGCGGGTCGGCAGTACCATGATTCTTATAATTTTCTCGGTGATTATGTAAATATCTGGTCTTCAACAGAATGTGAATATGACAACAATCTGGTTTGGTGTAGATACATGACTTATTGCCTATCCCATTTAGATCGGTTCACCTATAAAAAAAGATATGGTTTGTCGGTAAGGTGCTTAAAGGATTAAAAAACTTACCAAATCAAAAATACGCATCCGTTTTTGGTATAGCTATTTCCTAAAAAATCTTTGTACTTAACAGTATATACATAGGTTCCTTCCTGAGAAAATTTGTTTTGGTATTTCCCGTCCCAACCCATTCCAAGATCGAATGAGCTAAAAACACATTCGCCAAATCTATTAAAAATACGCATTTCAAAATCCAACACTCCTTCACCATAAGCTTTAAAGATTTTATTGGTTTGAAAATCCGGAGTGAATGCATTGGGTAAATATAGTTTCAGGTCAGGATATACAACAATTTGTAGATTTTTTGTTTCACTACAACCGCTTGCATTTGCAACCGTTAAGCTTACTGTATAATTTTGAGCATTTGCACCTGCATAGGTGTGAATAAAATCTTGGTCTGTAGTGGTATATCCATCTCCGGTATCCCAAAGCCATGAGGTTCCTCCAACACTTGAACTTGAGAAATGGACTGTTGGATCAAAAATAGAAACCGGATTTGGATTAGCAATTATTATGGCATTTAAGGGTGGAAAAATCTGCACCAAAATAGAGTCCGTAATCTTGCAATCATGAATATCAGCCGCGGTAACTCTGTAAAGCGTTGTGATGGTGGGGGTTACTAAAGGATTGTTTAAAGTGGTTTGAGGAAGTAAAGAAGGGTCCGAAACATCCGAACTCCACAAATAAGAAGTTGCTCCGTTTGCGTTCAATTGAACGTTTTGGCCTAAACAAATTGGGTTTGGATTTGCCGAAACCGTCAAACTATATCCCGGGAATACATCAACTAACACTGAATCTTTTGCTATTTGACCGCAAGCATCTGTGGTTGTTACTTGAAATAGATGTATGTCATTAGCCACCACTACTCGAGTGGTATTCGTATCTCCATCGCTCCAACTGCTATAATATGGTGCTAAACCACCCATGTTGTTTACAGATATTGGGACACTGGTGTTTTTACAAACAATAGTATCTCCAAAAGCATTCGCTACGAGGGGTAAATTCGGTAAAATATCAATTACCAAAGTATCGAACATACAAGTTGACACCTTGATAATTAATTTGATGGTTCTTATGCTTGTGAAACTTGAATTATTATATGGAGAAATGGTAAAGGATATGGAATCAGAATTGGCCGGAATATAAACGGTGTCAGGGATTAGAGGGTAATCTGTTCCATTAACAGCGGTT
>CAZJBB010000039.1:14660-19219 GCA_964543995.1 uncultured Bacteroidales bacterium | reverse complement strand
AGATAGCTTCAGGTGACTGGAGTTCAGACGTGTGCTCTTCCGATCTCTCATAACGTCGTGGTATTTTCCTTAAAAACCAATCAGAAGTAAATAAGTATATGAAATATTCATCATTATTGTTTTATTTTGCTGTTCATATAATGTCATAAAAAGTTTGTTATGATAAAGAACTTAGTTATCGTTGAATCACCTGCCAAAGCCAAAACCATTGAGAAATTTTTAGGAAAAGATTTCTCAGTAAAGTCAAGCTATGGACATATTAGAGACCTGTCAAAAACGCAGTTGGGTGTGGACATCGCCAATAACTTTTTGCCTACTTATGAAATCTCAAAAGACAAAGCAAAATTAGTTACTGAATTAAAAAAGAATTCCAAAGAAGCCGAAATGGTATGGTTAGCAACGGACGAGGACCGTGAGGGAGAAGCCATTTCCTGGCACTTATTTGAAACCCTGGGTTTAAAAAAAGATAAGACTCAACGGATTGTATTTCACGAAATTACAAAGTCAGCAATTACAGAAGCCATTGAAAATCCACGAGCTATTGACATGAGCATTGTGGATGCACAACAAGCCCGAAGGGTATTGGATAGATTGGTTGGATATGAATTATCTCCGGTTTTGTGGAGAAAAGTAAAACCCTCATTGTCTGCAGGACGTGTGCAATCTGTTGCGGTTAGACTTATAGTGGAACGCGAAGATGAAATAAAGGCTTTCCAATCAAATTCTTCATACAAAGTACAAGCTATATTTATAGTTACCGAAAAAGATAAAAAAACAAGCTTTGTTGCGGAATTACCGCAACGCTTAAAAACCAAGGAAGAAGCCTTAATATTATTGGAAAAATGCAAAAGTGCTATTTTTACAGTATTTGATATAGAGAAAACGCCATTTTCCAAATCCCCTGCACCTCCTTTTACCACTTCCACTTTACAACAAGAAGCCAGTCGTAAATTGGGCTTTCCGGTTGCAAGAACCATGCAGGTAGCTCAACAACTTTACGAAGCCGGATATATTACATACATGAGAACCGACTCAGTGAATTTGTCAAAAACAGCTCTTGCACAAGCCAAAGAAGAAATTACAAAGCAATTTGGGGCTGAATATGTTAAGACCCGTAATTTCCAAACCAAGACGAAAGGTGCCCAAGAAGCTCACGAAGCCATTCGACCATCTTATATGAATAATCACGAAATTGATGGAGATAGCCAACATAAAAAACTTTACGAACTGATTTGGAAAAGAACCATTGCTTCTCAAATGAGCGAAGCAACCTTAGAACGGACCACCATTACCATTGATATTTCAACTGCTAATGAGAAATTCGTTAGCAAGGGTGAAAAAATCATGTTTGATGGGTTTCTTAAAGTTTACATTGAATCTAAGGATGATGAGGATGAAGAAAATTCAGGATTTTTACCTTCTATTTCAAAAGGTGACATCTTAGGTATGCAAGAAATTAATGCGGTTCAGCGTTTTACACAACATCCCCCTCGATATGCTGAGGCCAGTTTGGTGAAAAAACTGGAAGAATTGGGTATTGGTCGTCCTTCGACTTATGCGCCTACCATTTCTACCATTCAAAAAAGAGAGTATGTGGTGAAAGAAACCCGTCCGGGAAATTCTCGTTCATACGATCAAATTACCCTGAAAAACAGTCTAATAATAGATCAAACCTTAACGGAGAACTTTGGCACCGAAACGAATAAGTTATTTCCAACGGATATTGGAACCATAGTCACAAAATTTCTTGTGGAAAATTTTGTCAGTGTCTTAGATTACAATTTCACCGCCAAGGTGGAAAAGGATTTCGATGATATTGCTCAGGGATTAAAGCAATGGAGTGCAATGATTTCCGATTTCTATAAGCCTTTCCACGAGTTGGTGGAAAGCACCATGTTGCATTCCGAAAAAGCCAGCGGGGAAAGACTTTTAGGGCAAGAACCCGGAACCGGTATCAATGTTTATGCAAAGATTGGCCGATTTGGTCCTATCATACAAATTGGTGAAAAAACAGATGAAACTAAGCCTCGTTTTGCTTCCATGCGAAAAAACCAAAGTATTGAAACCATTCAATTGGATGAAGCTATGGAGCTTTTTAAATTACCAAGAAGTTTAGGTAACTTTGAGGATGCAGAACTAACCGTGGCTATTGGTAGATTTGGGCCTTATATTAAGCATATAGACAAATTTTATTCTCTGCCCAAAACTGATGATCCTTATGAAGTTTCTTCCGAAAGAGCCATTGAAATTATTGAGTTAAAAAGGGCTACGGGTGACACAAATCAAAAAACCATTCTAAAGGAATTTGATGAAAATAAGGATGTTAAAGTAATGAATGGTAGATATGGAGCCTATATCGTCATCAAAAAAGAAAATTTTAAAATTCCTAAGGATAGAGTTGCCCAGGATCTGAGCTTGAAAGATTGCTTAGAGATTGCCCAAAACCCGGATAATAAATCTAAAAAGAAATTTTTTCCACGTAAAACCAAGTAATCATTTTGAATGGACTTACATTTGTATTTAAAACCTTCAGATAGGTTTAAAAGCGAAGATTTTGCAACCGATCAGTTAGGGTCGCTAATTCAAAAAATAAAGGGAACAGATGCCATTGCTGATTTGTCGGGATACGATATAGCCATCCTTGGTGTTGGGGAAGACAGGAACTCATTTAAAAATTTTGGCTGTGCTATGGCTCCGGATTTGGTTCGTGAGCAATTATACCACATGTTTCAAGGACCCAATGCTCCTAAAATAATTGATTTGGGAAACATCAATATTGGACATACCGTTGATGATACTTATTTCGCTGTTAAAAATGTAATGGTAGATTTACTTCAGATGAATATATTACCCATTATCATTGGAGGCACACAAGATGTGACTTGGGCTATGTACCAAGCGTATGAGCAACTAAATCAGGTAATTAATATTGCAGCAGTGGATCGATTATTTGATATTGGCAAAGATGAGACGGAAATTTCTTCGGAGCAATACCTGCATAAAATGATTATCAGCGAGCCTAACTTTTTATTCAATTATTCCAATATTGGATATCAAACTTATTTGGTAAGTCAGTCGGGAATAGATTTGATGAAGAAATTATTTTTTGATGCTTATCGCTTGGGATGGGTTCGCCAAAACATAGAGGAAGTAGAACCTATGGTACGGAATGCAGACATGATGAGCATTGATATTTCGTCGGTACGACCATCAGATGCCCCTGGTAATGTGCATTCAAGAGCGAACGGCTTTTATGCCGAGGAACTTTGTCAGATTGCTCGATATGCCGGCATGAGTGATAAAATGACTTCCTTCGGTATTTTTGAAGTTAATCCTTCGCTTGATATTAATCTTCAAACTTCGGTTCTTGCTGCACAAACCATTTGGTACTTTATCGATGGATATTATGCCCGCAAAAAAGATTATCCCTTGGTTTCTAAAGATGATTATGTTAAATATATAGTTGCTCTAAAATCACATACTTACGAAATCATCTTTTATAAGTCGAAAAAGTCAGATCGATGGTGGATGGAAATTCCTTATAAGCTGAAAAATAAAAATATTGAGCGCCATCATTTAGTACCTTGCTCTTATAACGATTATTTGGTGGCTTGTAATGATGAGCTTCCCGATCGTTGGTGGCAGTTTTACTCTAAATTTCAGTAAGCCCGGTTGGTGTTTCCTTCGATATAATTCAAGAAAGCTTTATTTACCACCTTATTTCCTCCTGCGGTGGGATATTTCCCTGTAAAATACCAATCACCGGTATGGTTCGGGCAGGCTTCGTGCAAATCTTCTATGGTCTGAAAAATAATTTGAACTTCTGCTTTAACTTCTTTTTGTTTCAATAACTCTGAAATTTTAAGTGAAAGTTGATCTATGGTAAAAGGTTTGTATATCTCTCTTACATAATTGATGATGTCTTCTTTTTGATAATTTTCCTGAGCTTTTGATTTCAAGTACACCTCATTAATAATATATTCTTGATGGGTATCTTTTAATAGTTCAATTGCCGCTTTAAATGCAATAAAGTCGTTCAATTTTGCCATATCAATTCCATAGCAATCGGGATAACGGATTTGAGGAGCTGAGGAAGCTATCACTATTTTTTTTGGCCCTAATCGGTCAAGGATTCGTAAAATACTTTGTTTCAGAGTGGTTCCTCTAACAATAGAATCGTCAAGTACCACTAAATTATCTATGCCCTTTCGAATGGTGCCATAAGTGATGTCATAAACGTGAGCGACCAAATCGTCGCGTTGAGAATCTTGAGTGATAAAGGTGCGAAGTTTTGCATCTTTCACGGCTACTTTTTCAGTCCTGGGTGATAATGCTAATATTGCATCAATTTCAGAGGCTTTGGCGTCAGGCCCCAGTTTCATAATGTTTTGGCGCTTGATGGTATTGCAAAAAGAATTCAGTTCATTAGTTAAACCATGAAATGCATCAATAGCTGTATTGGGAATATAGGAAAATACAGTATTTTCAATATCGTAATCAATGGATTTTAAAATTGCTGGACAAAGCAGGTTTCCTAGTTTTTTGCGTTCGCGGTATAT
>CAZJBB010000039.1:0-14650 GCA_964543995.1 uncultured Bacteroidales bacterium | reverse complement strand
GCTTCAGGTGACTGGAGTTCAGACGTGTGCTCTTCCGATCTGTCTTTGTCAGTTCCTCGCGAAAAATATATTCTTTCGAATGAACAAGATTTCTTTTCTTTAGGTTGAATACATTCTTTTTCTGAGATTTCTCCGTTCCTTTTGATAATCAATGCGTTTCCTGGCTTGAGTTCCTGAATGGACTCAAAAGGTACATTAAAAACGGTTTGGATTACCGGTCGTTCGGAAGTTACCACTGCCACTTCTTCGTCACAGTAATAAAACACCGGACGAATACCGGAAGGATCTCTGATAACAAAAGCATCACCATGACCTACCATTCCCGCAATGGCATAGCCTCCATCCCAGTGTTTGCACGAACGTGTTAAAATATCTTGTAAATCTAAATGTTGCGCAATAAGTGGTGAAATCTCCTTCTTGCTAAATCCTTCTGCTTTATATTTCTTAAAGAGTTCTTCATTGGCTTCATCGAGGTAATTTCCAATTTTTTCCAACACAGTAACAGTATCGGAAGTCTCCACAGGATGCTGACCAATTTCAAGCAATCTTTCGAAAAGTTCATCCACATTGGTAAGATTAAAATTACCGGCAACTACCAAGTTTTTAGTCATCCAATTGTTCGATCTAATAAATGGATGGGTGTTATTTAAGCTATTTTTACCAAAAGTACCATAACGTAAATGGCCTAAAAACAATTCACCGGTAAACTCATAATGAGATTTCAGCCAGTTAGCATCATTTAAGCGTTCGGGATGCTGTTCTTTTAGCTTATACAAGGGTTGGTAAATGGTCGAAAAGATTTCCTTAATGGCAGCGGGTGAAACTGAACGTAAGCGGTCAATGTATTTATGACCGGGTGGCATATCAAACTTTATATTGGCTACCCCTGCACCATCTTGCCCCCGATTGTGTTGTTTTTCCATCAATAAGTATAGCTTGTTTAGGCCATACATAGTGCTTCCGTACTTTGCCAGATAATACTCCATGGGTTTTAGTAACCTCAGGAGGGCAATTCCGCATTCGTGTTTTATAGGTTCGCTCATGATGAATAATTAAGCACAAAGGTAGTATTTTAAGGATATTATTTTTCAGAAGTAAAACTGAAAAACTCAAATAATATTAACAACTTAGCCTGAGTAAGGTTCTCATAAATCCAAATATTGCCTTATTGTAAGCATGCTGTATTCTTTGCAAGGGATGCTTTATTATCATAGAGATTAGGAGACAATGGTGTTAAAATAAATTAAGTTAAAAGCGTCAATCACTTCATTTCTCAAAAAAATAATACCTTTACACCCTTATTTAAAACCCATTATCCTTATGTTAACGCTGTTATGGAAAGAATTACACAGTTTTTTAAGTTCACTGATTGGATATGTGGTCATTATCGTATTTTTAATTGTGAATGGTTTGTTCTTATGGGTATTTCCACTCGATTTTAATATTCTCGATTATGGCTATGCTAATCTTGATGGATTGTTTATGCTTGCCCCATTTGTTTTTCTTTTTCTCATTCCTGCCATTACCATGCGCTCTTTTGCTGACGAAAAGAAATCAGGCACTATGGAGATTTTGCTTACAAAACCTTTAAGTGATTTTCAAATTATTTTAGCGAAGTATTTGGCCAGTGTGGTTTTAATACTGTTTTCTTTGCTTCCTACATTAGTTTATTACATTACCATCTATCGATTGGGTTTACCCGTTGGCAATTTAGATATTGGGGGAATCATGGGATCTTACATTGGCTTGTTTTTTTTAGGAGCAGCTTTTGCCGCGGTCGGCATTTATGCTTCTGCCATCAGCTCAAATGCCATTGTGTCGTTTGTTATCACCGTTTTTTTGTGCGGTTTTTTTTATGTGGGGTTTGAATTTATATATTCCTTTGCCTTATTTGGGAAAATAGACTTATTGATAAGAGCATTAGGTATTAACGCCCATTATACTTCGATTAGCAGAGGGGTAATCGACACACGCGATGTTATTTTCTTTCTGAGTTTCATATCACTGTTCATTATGCTCACTCGGTTGAGCTTGCAAAGTCGTAAATGGTAATTTTAAATTAATAGTGTAATATGTCAGAAAAAAAGAAAAGTATAAAAAGAGGGAACTTAGTTCAACTCTTTCTGAGTATAGTCATTATTATCTTAATCAATATAATAGGCTACTTTGTTTTTACCCGATTTGACCTTACCTCGGAAAAGCGGTTTACCTTATCGGAAAACACCAAAACCACGCTAAAGAATTTGAATGATGTGGTGTACTTTAAGGTTTATTTGGAAGGTGATTTCCCTTCGGGTTTCAAGCGTTTACATAACGAAACGCGAGAAATGCTGGAAGAATTTCGCGCTTATTCTACGAACATCCAATATGAATTTATAAACCCTTCGGCCAACCCTGATAAAAAAGAAGTAAATTCATTGTACCAGCAATTGGTACAAAAGGGTATTCAACCTACGAATCTTCAATCGAAAAAAAGTGGAACATCCTCACAACAAATTATCTTCCCGGGAGCTTTGGTTTCCTTCCAAGGCAAAGAGATTGCGCTTACTTTATTAAATACGCAAATGGGTCTCCCGGCGGAAGCACAATTAAATAATTCAATTCAATCGCTGGAGTACAATTTGGTGAGTGCCATTCGGAAAGCAACCCTTAAAGAAAAGCCCAAAATTGCTTTTATCGAAGGTCATGGTGAATTGAAAAGAATTTATTTGGCTGATATAAATCAATCATTATCTGAGTATTACGACATTGACAGGGTGACCATTGATGGAAAAATCAATAGTCTGACCAATCATTTCATCGATTCTACAAATACATTGATAAAGAACAAATACAAAGCTATTATCATTGCTAAGCCGGATAGTGCTTTCAGTGAAAAAGATAAGTTTATCATCGATCAATATGTGATGTATGGAGGAAAAATTTTATGGGTGCTTGATAGAACAATGGCGAGTATGGACAGCCTTCAAGGTACAGCCAGAACCCCGGCATTACCTCTTGACATAAACTTAGATGATATTTTATTTAAATATGGCGTAAGAATCAATGCGAATTTGGTAATGGATTTAAATGCTTTACCCATACCCATGGTTACCGGCAGAATGGGAAATCAAGCGCAACAAAATTTTCTTCCTTGGTACTATTTCCCCATTTTAATGCCCACATCGAAACACCCTATTGTAAATAACTTGAATGCCATAAAAACAGAATTTATATCCACCATTGATACTCTTGGTGCTCCCGGAATTCTTAAAACTGTGCTATTAACTTCTTCTAAATATTCAAGACTGGTGAATACACCCACCATTGTGGATTTGGAAATTCTACGTCAAGATCCGGATGAACGTCAATACAATATGCCATTTTTGCCGGTAGCGGTTTTACTCGAAGGCAGTTTCGAATCGGTTTATAAAAACAGAATGGCTCCGGAATTGGAAAACACTCCTGAAATCGGATTTAAAGAAAGCAGTCCGGCGACTAAAATGATAGTCATTGGTGATGGCGATATTATAAAAAGTCAATTACATTATTCCAAAGGCTACCCCCTTCCGTTAGGTTATGACCAATGGACCAAGGAAATGTTTGGAAACAAAGACTTTATATTGAATTGTGTGAATTATCTGTGCGATGATTCCGGATTAATTAGTACTCGGGTTCGGGAGTTAAAAATCAGGCTGTTAGATAAGACGAAAGTAGAAAAAGAAAAATTAAAATGGCAATTAATCAATACCCTAATTCCCATTGGATTTATTGTTTTGTTTGGAGTTTTCCAAGCAATGTGGCGCCGAAGAAAATATGCTAAATAAATACGAATTATGAAAAAAAACAGAGTCATTTTAATTATTACCTTATTGCTTGCCATAATCACAGGTATTATCATTACCACCCATTCGAGCAATACCATGCGGAATAACAGCAATGATTTTGCGATTGATGATTCCTCCTTGGTTACAAAAATATTTTTATCCGACAAAAATCATCATTCCACCCTATTAAAGAAGATAGAACCCGGAAACTGGACAGTAAATGATAAATATCCTGCTCGACCGGACTTGGTAAATTTATTGTTGTACACCCTAACCCATGTAGATATTAAAGCTCCGGTTTCTAAAAACGCACACGACAATACGGTGAAAAGACTTTCTGCCATTGGGGTAAAAGTTGAAATCTATCAAATGGCATACAGAATCAACTTGTTTAATAAAATTAAATGGTTCCCTTATGAAAAGTTGGTAAAAACCTATTACGTTGGGGATGCAACTATGGATAATATGGGAACTTATATGTTGATGGAAAATTCAGAAGAACCATACATTACTTTTTTACCGGGATTAAATGGTTATGTTTCAAGGCAATACACTCCGGTTGATAATGAGTGGCGCTCTCATAAAATCATGAGTCTTTCGATAAATGACATTAAAAGCATTCAATATGAAGATTTTGAAGATCCGAAACAATCGTATGTGGTAAAGCGAAATGGTCGTCAGTTCGGGATGTTGCAACTAATTAGCAAACAGGTTGTTGCCAGTTTCGACACTTTAAAAGTAGTGGATATGTTTACTTCTTTTAAGAATTTAAACTTTGAAACCGAACTTAATGAATTAAACAGAAGTTTTAAAGACACCATAATTGCACAAAGACCTTTTAATGTTTTGACCGTTACGGATGGGATCAATGTGAATTATGTGGTAAAAGCTTTTAAACGACCTAACTTTAATGGAGATGTGGATGTAGATGGGAAGGTTTATCCGTTTGATAGAGATCGTTTCTATGCATTGGTGAATCAGGATAAAGACTTTGTGTCATGTCAGTATTTTGCTTTTGATAAAATACTGAAACCATTATCATTTTTCTTGAGCCAACCCTAAAACAAATTTCCTGAACGCTTAATTATCTAGAACTATTTTTATAGTGCTTGTAGCGTTCCATTACGTCATTCACAAATCTCAAGGTTTCTTTTCCGCGGAAATATCCATTTTTAACCACCGAATCGTTAAAATATTTAGGTTTTGATTTCAAGGTAAGAAAGGTGTCCACGTTATGTTCCCATACGTTAGGATTTTTGTGATACTTTTTTGCTAAGTTAATGGCATCCAATACATGTCCTGGACCAGAATTATAACAAGCCACAACAAATTTTTGTTTTTCGGTAGGACTTTTCACGCTTTCCGGAATGAGCTTTTCGAGATAATGGATGTATTTGGCTCCCCCTTCAATCTGTTTTTCAGCTGAGGATGAGGGCGTTATCCCATAGTTCTTTGCTGTGGAAGGCATCATTTGCATGATGCCAAAGGTCCCCAACCAGCCTTCCAGATTTACCTGAAAGCGGGATTCTTGGTAGATGAGAGAAGCTAATAAACGCCAATCCCAGTGGTACTTAGCTGAAACTCGTTTTAAAATTTTGTCATAGGGAGAGATGATGCCTTTTTTCTTTTTGTGGAACTCATTATTTAAAATGCTTGGCGAACGTTGGCTGATATAATATTTTTCGACCAGTAGATGGTATTCTCCACTTTTCATGAAATTGCTTAGCCAATAATTCATGCTGTCTTTCAAATCCATCGAAGTATTTCTTACTGCCCATGCCAAAGGTTGCTCAAAACTGACCTGAGTTTTGTAATCGATATTAGGATAATATGCATGGTTTACTTTGGCAATGTTTTCTCCACAAACCGTATATTTAATTTCACCATCCGCAACCATGCCAATAAGCTGTTCTGCCTCATTTTCGTTTGAAGTAATGATGTGAATGGGAATGCCTACTTTTTCTTTAAGAAATTGTACGACTTCGAATGAAGCTGAATTCGATTGAACATAAATGCTATCCTTTTTCCAATCTAACTGATTTCTTATAAGTGCTTCGTTCAGTTTCTTTTCGTTCATATTTTCCCAGCCTTTGGGTTTTCTTTGAATCAATACCTGATGTGTATTATAAAAAGGAGTCGCAAAGTCCATGGTGGTTTTTCGCTCCGGAGTAATGGCAAGGTTAGAGGCAATGAAGTCACATTCGCCACTTTTTAAGTGAAGATAGCTCCCAATAAAGTTATCATCGACAATAAATTCCGGTTTAACTTTCATAAATTTAGCAAAATGCTGTACCAATTCCAGTTGAAATCCCATGGGTTCTCCTTTATATACAAAATAATCAATGGAATTATAATGGGTACAAGCTTTGAGCTTCCCTCTTTTTTTTATGATATCAATCAGATTTTCGTTTTTGGGAGGTAGGATTTTTTTCTCCTGACAAGCCTGAATACCCAAAGCCAATATTAATATTATTAAGCTTTTAAACTGGATACTTCTATAAGTTTTATGAATCATTACTCCCAAGTATTGTATCGTATTCTATCCGTTTTAAAGCGCTGTGGATGGGTTGGAATTTCAGCAGGAAAACCAATTCCGATAAGAGATACGGGATGAATATGTTCAGGGAGTTTTGTTAGTTCTTTTATATCTTTCATTCGTTCTTCTCTGGGATAAATGCCCAACCAAACACCTCCCAAACCCATGCCATGAGCAGCTAACAGTATATTTTGGGTAGCTGCGGCACAATCTAATGCCCAATATCCAGGAATGGGTTCTAGTTTTTCGTCAGCACAAATCAAAATGGCTAAAGGGGCTTCTTTAAGCATTTTAGCATAAGGATGAACCCTACTGATGTCTTGTAATAGATTTTTGTCTTGAATAAGCACGAAGTGCCATGGTTGTTCGTTTCTAGCAGAAGGAGCATACATGCCTGCTTTAAGGAGGTCATTTATCTGATCATCACTAAGCAATTGTGGAGTAAACTTCCTGATGCTTCTTCTTGAAAATATGGCTTCTAAGATATTCAAATATCAATAATTTTAACGAAAATACGAAAATCATTTGAAATTAATGCGCATCTAACCAATTTTTTCCTGAATTCATTTCCGTTTCAACCGGGACGCTTAAGGGTAAAGCTTGCTGCATATTCGACTCCACAATTTGTTTAACTACTTCAATTTCATCTACATGAACATCCACAACGAGTTCGTCATGTACTTGCAAAATGAGTTTGCTTTTTAATTGTAAACGATTGAATTCCTTGTAAATAAGTATCATGGCCATTTTTATCATATCGGCTGCAGAACCTTGAATAGGAGCATTGATAGCATTTCGTTCAGCAAAACTTCTCATGTTTGCATTGCTTGAATGGATGTCGCGTAAGTATCTTTTTCTTTTCATCATGGTTTCCACATATCCATGTTCATGAGCAAATGCAATTTGGCTTTCCATGTATTTTTTGATGTTAGGATATTGAAGGAAGTAATTTTGAATAATTTCCGCCGATTCTTTTCTTGGAATATTCAATCGTTCCGATAAACCAAACGCTGAAATACCATAAATAATACCGAAATTCACCATCTTGGCTTTTCGACGCATTTCTTTATTCACTTCATCAATACTTACCCCAAATACCTTAGCTGCAGTGGCAGTATGTATGTCAATCTTCTGACGAAAAGCTTCTTGCATGGCTTCGTCTTTGCTCAATTCTGAAATTATTCGTAATTCAATTTGAGAATAGTCAGCAGATAATAACAAAAAGTCTGAATTTCTTGGAACAAATGCTTTTCTAACTTCTCTTCCCCTCTCTGTTCGAATGGGAATATTTTGCAAATTCGGATTGTTGGAACTAAGGCGGCCTGTTGCTGCAACTGCTTGATTATAGGAAGTATGCACCCTGCCTGTTCGCTGGCTAATCAAGCGCGGAAGTACATCCACATAAGTAGATTTGAGTTTTGTGAGCGAACGGTAATCCAGTATCTTTTCAATAATGGGATGTTTTAAAGCCAACTTTTGCAAGGTTTCCTCGCTGGTTGAAAATTGTTTGGTTTTGGTAAGCTTAGTATTTTCAGTGATTTTTAATTCATTAAACAGAATTTCACCCAATTGCTTAGGTGATGAAATATTAAAGGTTCTACCTGCCAAGTCATAAATTTGTTGCTGTAAATCGAGGATTTCACCTTCCAGTTCACTTGAGTATTCCACTAAGGCATGGGTATCTACTCTCACTCCTTCTTGTTCCATGGACGCAAGCACAGGAACGAGGGGCATTTCTACGGTATCAAATAAATAGGTAAGCCCGTTTTCTTCGAGTAAGGGGGCAAAATGATATTGTAACTGCAGTGTAATATCTGCATCTTCACAGGCGTAATCTTTTAAAATTTCTTTAGGTACCGAGCGCATCCCTTGCTGGTTCTTCCCTTTTTTCCCAATGAGTTCTTCAATGCTGATCGGAGCGTAGTTCAAATACGATTCAGCCAAATAGTTCATATTGTGTCGCAAATCGGGTTGAAGCAGGTAATGTGCCAATAAGGTATCGAAGAGGGCGCCTTCAACCGAAATTTCATACCATTTTAATATTCCTATGTCAAACTTAATATTTTGACCAATCTTCAATGTGCTTGGATTTTCGAAAATGTCTTTAAATTCTTGAACTATAGCAAATGCTTCAGCATATTCCTCAGGTAAATGCACAAAAAAGGCTTTATGACTTTCCCAGGCAAAGGATATTCCTACCAATTCGGAAGCAGCCGATTCAAGTCCGGTGGTTTCAGTGTCGAAACAAAAAGATTTTTGTTTTTTTAATTCTTCAATTAACCAACTTCTGTCTTGCGGTTGTTCAATTAAGGTATACTCATGAGGAATGGTATTGATATTTTGCTTCTTTTCGATTGATATAATTTCAGGCACTTCAAAAGTGTTTTCAGGAGTTTCGCTTTCTTCGAACAAGGTACCCTGAAAACTTTGCACTGGCATGGTTTTTTGATTCATCAACGAAAGATCGCTAAACACCCTTTTCGAAAATGCACGAAGTTCCAGTTCTTCCAATAATGTTTTTAATTCAGTAGGGTGGGGTTCAGATATAGCTAATTCCCTGGCATTGAAATCGATAGGCACATCCAAAATAATGGTAGCCAATTGCTTCGACATCAAACCTTGGGGATAGAATTCTTCAATTTTCTGTTTTAATTTGGGATTGTCCATGGTATGAAGGTTGGCTTGAATATTTTCCAAGGAACCATATTGCCCAATCAGTTTTTTCGCTGTAACTTCACCAATGCCCGGAATACCCGGAATGTTGTCCGAAGCATCACCCCAAAGTGCAAGAATATCAATGAGTTGCTCCGGATTTTGAATAGCATATTTTTCACAAACTTCTTTTACACCCATCAATGTGGCTTTTTCACCAAACTTACCGGGTTTGTATATGTGTATATTCGGTGAAACCAATTGACCAAAATCCTTATCCGGTGTCACCATAAATGTTTCAAATCCTTCACTTTCAGCTTTTTTTGCCAAAGTCCCAATCACATCATCGGCTTCATAACCTTCACGAAATAGTACCGGAATGTTAAATGCCTCAATCAGCTTTTTTATATAAGGTATGGCCAAGGACAAATCCTCAGGCATGGCTTGACGGTTGGCCTTGTACTCGAAAAAGTCTTCGTGGCGTACCGTGGGTGCCATGGTGTCGAATGCCACTCCTATATGGGTGGGTTTTTCAGTTTTAATGATGTCGTATAAGGTGTTTGCAAAGCCCATAATGGCTGAGGTATTGAGCCCTTTGGAGTTGATGCGGGGATTTTTGTTGAGCGCATAGAATGCCCTATATATCAATGCCATGGCATCCAATAAAAAGAGCCTTTTGTGAGGCTGAAGTTCCATAATGAAAAAGTGTTAATAAGATTCAAACTTATAAAAATAAACAATAAGTTGTTGAATTAGTTTTTAAAGAGCAGGAATCTGTATTTATTAAGACTGATATTTTCCTTACGTTCAACCGCAAAACATCATTTAAAATAAGTCCCCTTTTAATTCACCAATGCCTTAATTAAGCCTAATTTCGCGGCAAAATTCTAGATCATGGAATGGATTAATGAAATACTATGGAATCAAACGGTGGCTCACACCATTTTTATTTACAGCATTGTAATCGCTGTTGGGGTGGCCCTTGGTAAAATCAAAGTTTATGGAATTTCACTTGGAATTACCTTTGTATTATTTGCCGGAATCGGCTTTGGTCATGTTGGTTTTACGGTAAATCATGAAGTATTGGATTTCATTAAAGATTTTGGATTGATCTTGTTTGTTTTTTCCATTGGACTTCAGGTGGGGCCTGGATTTTTCTCTTCTTTCAAAAAAGGAGGAATTACCTTGAATTTATTGGCTTTATGTGTGGTATTACTCGGGGGGCTGACTACCCTAGCGCTTCATTATATTACCGGCATGGCATTGCCAACCTTAGTGGGTGTTATGTCAGGTGCTGTGACGAATACCCCGGGTTTGGGTGCTGCACAGCAAGCTTTTTCGCAGGTTTCTACAGGTTCTTCTGCAGCAGGAGCTTCAACCATCGGACTGGGCTACGCCGTGGCTTATCCTTTTGGTGTATTGGGAATCATATTCACCATGTTGGCTTTACGCAAATTTTATCATGTTCAAATCAACAAGGAATTGGAACAGTTTGAGCGTCATCAACATCCGGATACTGCCTTACCTTCTAGAGTTTGTATTAAGGTGCTGCAACCTGAAATTTTCAATAAAACAATTCAGGAAATTTCAAAATTGCTTCATTCAGAAATTATTATATCTAGGGTACTGCATAAAGGCGAAGTACATGCAGCAAAATGCGAAACCATCGTTTATGAAAACGACATTCTCCTATTGGTAGCCAAGAAAGGAATCTTACGGGATATTATTCAAAAAATTGGGAAAGTCAGCGAAATTGACATTTCCGGACCTAGTGGTACTTTAATCTCAAGGCAAATTTTGGTGACCAAGAAGGATGTTTTTGGAAAAGATTTGGGTCATTTGAAGCTTAGAAACAAATATAATATCAACATTACCCGAATTTATCGATCAGGAATTGAATTGGTAGCTTCTCCCCATTTTAAATTACAGATGGGCGACAAACTTACTATTGTTGGAGATGAAAAAGCCATTGAAAAAGCTGCCGACCGCCTAGGAAATTCAATTAAACGTTTAAATGAACCCAATATCATCCCCATTTTCATAGGAATATTTCTTGGCGTAATTTTAGGAAGTATACCGTTTTTAATACCGGGAATACCCAATCCCATTAAATTAGGTCTCGCAGGAGGGCCTTTAATCATTGCCATATTATTAAGTAAATACGGGTATCGACTTTCATTAACCTCATACATCACCTCCAGTGCCAATCTCATGCTTCGTGAAATTGGAATTGTGCTATTTTTGGCCAGTGTGGGTATCAAAGCCGGTGAAAAATTCATCCCAACCCTTATGTCGGGAGAAGGATTTGTTTGGATGGGTTACGGAGCAATAATTACTTTGGTTCCCATAGTTCTCGTTGGGGTGTTTTCTCGATTTGTGCTTAAAAAAAATTACTTCGAAATATGCGGTTTATTAGCCGGTAGCATGACCGATCCCCCAGCTTTAGCCTATGCCAACAGCATTGCCCAAAACGAAGCCCCTGCCATTGCTTATGCTACAGTTTATCCATTGGTTATGTTTCTACGAATTCTTGTCGCACAGCTCTTGATTTTGCTGTTTGTGTAAAAAGCTTTTTGGGTTCAACAAGTAAGTTCAATATTATTTTTTGGGAGCCAAATACCTATTAAACAGCAATAAACCCAGCACTGATACGGCCCCTATTCCGGTGAAAATCCACCAAAAAACCTGAGGTTGATGCATTTCGTTAGCAAAATGCACGTATAGTTTTGCCCCTAATACACCCCCAACCCCGCTTCCAATAACGCCATACAGGAATGAATACCCTAAATAAAGCGCCTTTTTATCGTCGGGGGCAATCAAACCCACGTACGAAATGAATTTTGGATGTGCTGTCATTTCTCCAATTGAAAAAATAAATAGACCTAAAATAAAAATCCAGGCATTGGTGGAAATTGCCAGCATGGCAAGACCAATAGTTCCAATTGAAATACCTAAAATCATAGTGGGCAATGCTTTTGTCTTTTTAACCAAAGAGGAAACCAACAATTGAAGGCAAATAATGGTAAGTGCATTTACCACCGTAACATGTTCCGCTTCAAATTTCCAAGAAGGATTACTAACAAACAATCCAAGCAGGTTATTGATAGCAGCATTTACAGAACTCATGTCCATATATTCCGTTAAATACCATAATACTGAGTCGAACATTTGAAAGTAAAGTATCCAAAACATGGAATAAATTACAATCATGATCAGAAACCGAAAATCAGTTAAAACCAGTATCATTTCTTTAAAAACCACCAAAAGACTTTTTTGAGACTTGGGTTTTGCCGGTTCTTTGTAGAGTAAGGTATTTAGCAATAGCAATGACCCGGTAAATACCCCTGCCATGATAAAGATGTAATTCCAAGAAATGCCTTTTAAATAGGGTACGATGAATAAAGGGAAAATAAAAGCTCCTAAGTTGATGGACCAATAATACACTCCAAATCCAAGTGAAGAATTGGACTCGTTGGTCTCGCGAGCAATGGTGCCTGAGATTATGGGCTTGAAGAAACCTGCCCCAACCGCCATAAATGTCAAACTACCAAAAACCAAATAGTATTCGGTGGAAATGGCGGTTAAAAAGTACCCTCCAGACATAATTGTGAAAGCAAACATTAAGGTTTTGCGGTAACCAAAGCGTTCGGCTATGGCACCGGAAATGATTGGCAGAAAATACAATAGGGGAGTGATGGTGCTTTTAATCACACCCACCCCTTCTTTGCTAAACCCCAATCCCCCTTTGCTCACATCCAAAACTAAATAGACTGAAAGTACTGACATCACTCCGTAATAAGATCCTCTTTCGAAAAACTCCATGACAATAACGGTCCAAAAATTTTTGGAAAATGCTTTAAAAAGGGGTGTTTTATTAGATGATGCCATACATATTAAGGGATTAAATAGGAGACAAACATAATAAATTATCTTAACAATTCAATATGCTTTAGGATGTGCTATCCAATAAATGTATGGCAAAAATCAATAATATTTAAAAAAATATATGATCTTTTTTGTAATGAAGCCTTAAGTCAATTTTAACTATAAAGACTTCGTTGAATTAAATAAACAGCTTTCTTTCATTTAATAATGATTTGAATTGTGTCGATGGATAAGAATTACACTTGAACAAAAAAATGCCTCCAAAAAAATGAAGAAATGATTATTTCATTTTTTCATCATAAATCTTTGCAAATGCGATAGTTTCTTTCTCATGGCTTTCATTTTCTTTCAAGATCAAATTATCTTTAGGAATAGTATTTGTTAAGGTGTTTTGAGCTATTAGGTTATCCTTTACAATAATCTCTTCGGGCATAGTATCGAAAAATTTTGGCTGTGTGAAGGCATATTTTGTTCCAAAACCCAGAAAACCTGGTTTTTCAAGCTCAATTCTGATATATTTCTCTGTTGTTCTTGTGAAAGTTGCTGATTTACTATTGGTTTCGTAAACTACTTTTCCCCAATCACCAATGAATTTTATTTTATTCGCATTAGAGGAACTAATCCTTATTTCGTTACCAATAATGGAATAATCGGTAATTTCTACTCCATTGCTTCCATAAAAATCACCTCTTTTTAATGCTTCACGAACAGAGTCAGCAGATAAAACATTAACATTAATCATTAGCCATCCAATATCAATGCCGGGAAATAAATAATCTTCTCTAATATGATGCATATCATCGGTAAAGGTTCCCCATATTTTTTTACCAAAGGTCAATAAAGAATCCCAAATGTTCATATTGAATTTAGCAAAAGGAAGAAGGTCAGTTCCTCCATTGTGAACTTCAATGAAATCTAAGCCCCCTTTAAGCGAGTTAAACTGTTTGAAATTGTAACTCCAATCATTATTTAAGGCAACCACCGGATGATTGAACTGAATAAGTCCACCTTGAGCTTTTACTGAGTCTATGGTTTGTTGAACCGAAAAGCCTTCGCAATTTACAGTATGGTTTAAGAAAAACCCATTCATGTGTTTATCGAAAGTACACTCCTCAGCATTAATAGTCAGTAACCCAGGAATCGAGTAAGAAATGGCAGGGGTCATATAGTTATGGTCTGTCAAAAATAGTATTTCATAACCCCTATTAAAATATTCCCATGCAACTTCTAACGGACTCATCACTCCATCACTATTGGTAGAGTGGCAGTGGAGTTGTGCTTTATGGTAAGAATAAGTTTGAGAATAAGTTTGAAAGCTTAGGCATATTAACATAAAAAATAGTATTCTACTCATCCTTCTTCGCTTTGAATTAATGGTGCAAAATTATTAGTATACCATAGCAAATGAGTTATGAAAACATTATCAATATGTTACGTAATTGATAAGAATAATTTCAGTATTACAAGCAGGTATTATTAAACAAAAAAGGCGGGGAAGCCCCGCCTTTTTCAGTTTTGGAATAAGATTACTCTTGATTCATTTTTTTCTTAGCACCATAAGCGGCACCTAAGATGAGGAAGAAACTCAACCCCCCATCGATGGGGGTACTTCCTACGGGGCCGCCGCCACCACCACCGCCACCACCATCAGGGGGAGGAGGAGGATCCTGAGCGAAAACGGAGTTCATTACAAATGGTGCCATCACCATAGTAGTGATTAAAAGAACTTTTTTTACTTTTTTCATATCGTTGAATTTTTTAATATGCAATT
>CAZJBB010000038.1:0-19480 GCA_964543995.1 uncultured Bacteroidales bacterium | reverse complement strand
TCTATAGACATTTACAATGTGTTTAAAATTCCAACTCACTAAAATATCTGCTTTGAATATAGTAGCCGCTGCAATGTGAACACAATCATCAAAACTTGTTTTACCAACAACCTTTTCCTCAATATATTTAGAAGCAAGCGATAATATTTCATCGTTTACCACTACTTTTTCAATAAATTCAATGGGTAGACTTTTAAAATATTCTTGTATTTCTTTAGGTGCATTAAGTAATTCAGCTTCAGTCAAATCCGAATACATACAAATTATTTGCCCTAATTTTAACCTTTCAAAAAGTTGTAAGGTCTCTTCTTCAAATTCCTTGTCAAATACACCTCCAAAAACCGAAGTGTCAAAATAAAATCTCTGTCTCATTTTTATTTATTGCTAATACAAAGATACAAAACTTTAGGACGGCTTATTAAACAAAAAATGATTATTGATAAACACTTTGTTTTCACCCAATCGGCTTAGGTTCGAGCTTTAGTCCGTGTATTAGCGAGGAGGGGACTTCTCGACAGGCTCGAAGTCCGGCTTGGTCATCAAGTTCTGACTTGGGGGATCGAGATAACAAATTGAATAGGAGGGGACTTCTCGACAAGCTCGAAGTCCGGCTTGGTCGTCGAGTTCTGACTTGGGGGATCGAGATGATAAAATGAATACAGGAGAGCCTTCTCGGCAAGCACGAAGTCCGGCAAGCTCCAAGTCCGGTGTCCACTATGGGAATAGTCTCCAAACAATTTCGTAGGATATGTGGGCGTACTGCTCAGTGAATATTAATTCCTGAAGGACGCGAATGTGTGCAATCCGATTAATTCCGCCATAAAAACTAGAAAAATTTGCTATTTTCGTTCCATAATATTTTAATTTAAGACATGATTGATTTAAAACCAAACACCCAAAGGGCGAATTTGATTATAATATTCATTTGGATATATTTCGCATTGCGTTTAACGTCCATTATATCACTGTTTTATCAACACAATCTCATTACATCCATCGAAAACGGGGATGGGATTTCATACCAAACAGCGCATTTAAATGACCTTATTCAAAAGCTCATTGCTTATACCTCCATTGCAATTTATTTAAGCTGTGGTTTTGTGTTTATTTTATGGTTTCGTAGGGCATATTACAATCTTCATCAAAAATTTGATTACTTAAGTTATGCCGAAGGTTGGGCCGCCGGAGCATGGTTTGTCCCCTTTATCAACTTTTATTATCCTTTTCAAATTATGAAGGAACTGTATTCAGGCACCGATTACTTGTTGCATGAAAAGGATGAAACCCATCCTCAAAAAACTTCCCAATTCATGGTGGTTTTATGGTGGATTTTATGGATAGTATCCAATATTCTCGGACAAATTATTTATAGAATTTATAAGAATCCCTTGGATTTAGAGGAACTTTCGAGGGCTACCAATTGGAGCATGGTAGGCGCATTTTTTAGTCTGGTACTCTCAGTAGTGACGATAAAAGTAATTAAAGATTATTCGGAAAAAGAAACGCTTTTCTATCAAGCATACTCAGAAAGTGAAACAATAACTTCAATGGAACTACTCCCTGTTACAGAAACGCAAAAATCTGATATTGAGTAAATTATTTCAATTTATCCCTGAACTTATTAAATGAGTCCATCATCAGGCTGTCCACTTCACAATGAAACTCATCAAAAATTCTAATAATTCTTTTTCCTTCTTCGGTTAAATAGGTACTCCCGCCATCGGATCCACCCCTTGACGTTTCTAAAATAGGAAATCCAAGCAGTTTTTCAATTTTTCTCAGGTTGTTCCATGTTTTTCGATAGGATAGTCCGCTTTGCTCAATGGCTTCTTTTAAGGAACCTGTTTGCTCAATCATTTTCAATAATTTCCATTTCCCGTCACCAAGAATACCTTTATTATCTTCGGTTTCGAACCAAATTTTATAATTCAAACGAACTTTTTCAAACTTGTTGGGGGTGCTTGGCTTTTCCATATTTTTTTTATTAAAGGCATTACAAATTTAACAAAAAATCCACTTTAAGAAACAGAGACCTTAATAAAGAAAATGAATTACTTTTGTAGTGAAATTATTTTCATCTCGAACCCTTTATGAAACTCATCATCAGCATAGACGATACCGACAATAAATATAGCAAAGGAACAGGGCATCGTGCCAGAAAATTAGGGACTTTGCTGGTTAAAAAGGGCTATATTTCTTTACATAGCATTAGTCGACATCAACTTTTGTTCGATTCGAGGATTCCATTCACCTCTCATAACAGTTCGGCAAGCTTATATTGCAGTTCTTTCCAAGCAATTGAAGATATTATAGCTTTCAGTCGGCGGTTTTTAAAATGGGAAAGTGCTTTTTTCAGCGATGCAGGCCTGTGTGCTGCGAGTATGGAATCCATAAATGAAAATATCATTGAATGGGGACATCGCGCCAAGAGAGAAATCTTAACGATGGAGGAAGCAAAACAATTGGCTCAAGAGTCGAATATTTATCTCGAAGGATTAACCGGAAAGAAAATTGGGGTAATCGGTGCTTTGGCAGCCACCGGTTTGAGAGCAGAAGGATGTGA
Source organism: uncultured Bacteroidales bacterium (assembly GCA_964543995.1). GTDB lineage: Bacteria > Bacteroidota > Bacteroidia > Bacteroidales > CAIXTV01 > CAIXTV01. The sequence continues at coordinate 16,917 of CAZJBB010000038.1, read as the reverse complement.
CGGCAGACTGCTCTGGTTGCCGGAACTGAGAACCTTAAGCGGGATATTTACGGCTCAAGAATTGAAAGAAAAAATTAAAATTGAAGAGATTACAGAAAAAAACGGCTTGAGTATTCCAAAGGAAAGTTTAATTTTGAAGGGTGAATGGTGTAGGCCCGTCCATATCAATGGAAAAATTACACTGATTGTAGAAAAGAACACAAATTCAACAGATTATGAGTACCACAGTGCTTCAAAGGAGTATATCAAAAGCATTTCCCAATAAAAGTATTGCCACGGCTATTGAAATACTATTCCTATTACTGATAGGGGTAACAGCCATTACCTTACATGCCAAGTTACGCATTCCGATGCAACTTCCGGGAAAACATGGCATTTTGTTTATGGCTTTGCTGATTTCAGCTCGAGGTTTATCCAAATTTCCCTATGCAACCACCATCAGTTGTATGGGAGCCGGTGGAATTTTGCTAACCGGCGTGTTGGGCTTTGCCAATCCAATGCTACCTCTGATTTATTTGTTTCTTGGGGTGGTGATGGATGCTCTTTTTGCTTTGCTCAGTAAACTTTCTTCGAATATTTTTATCATCAGTCTTGCCGGTGGAATTTCCTGGATGTTTATTCCTTTTGCTCGTCTTGTTTTTGGGATATTTGCGGCTTTCGATTCAAAAACTTTTTCTGAAAGTCTTTACTATCCTTTCTTTACCCATTTTATTTTCGGGTATTTAGGGGCCTTAGCCGGATTAGGCTTAGTACATTGGTTTTCATCTAAAAAATAATACCACCAAGCCTCAATGAGAAAACGGTATTCGTTGTGTCGAGTTGCATTTTGTTTCAGCTCCGGATTTTTAATGATGGTGTTGCTGTTTTCCTGCAAAAAAGAAAGCCCTCAAACCGCTCCGACTATCGAATTTATTCATGATATTGGATATGCAAGTGGGGATACTGCTTTGGGAATAGGCACGAAAATCAATATTGGGATTAGAGCCAAAGGCATTTCCGAAAACATTACCTATTTAAACGTGAGTATTGACAATGGCAGCAGTACACAAACCTTACTCGATAGCGGATTGAATAGTACTGACTTAAGCTGGAGTTATCCTTTTATAAAAACTTCCTCCCCAACCGAAAGGTGGATATTTACGGTGATGGACAAAAACAGAAATAAGTCAACGATAACGCTTACTTTTACCAAAGGCGTTACATTATATGGAAATATCATTTCTTTCAATAACGTCAGTTTAGGAGCTCAATTAAACACCCAATATGGTAGTTTTTTCTCCTTTGGAACCGGACAAACATACCTTTTGGCAGATGCTTTCATTAATCAGTCCTCCATCGATATGGTTTATTATTATGGCACCTACTTTTCTACCTTGGCTTCTGCCAATGAAGTGGAAGCCCCCAATTATTTTACCGGAACCAATGGTATTGCCAATTGGTCAGTAAAGAACGAAACCCGTTACGATACCACGGATGTAAGCATTTCAGCCTTTGATAATGCCACCAACGACAGCTTGATTTTGGCGGTGTACAATCCGGTGGATGCCAAGCGTAAAGCCAAGTATTTGGCTCCCGGTATGTTGCTTTCTTTTATCGATCATGAAGGCAAATTGGGAATGATAAAAGTTAATGAAGTTACCCCTGGAGATACCGGTCATGTGGTGTTGAATATTAAAAGGCAACAGTAATGAGATCAAGGTTATATTCCTTTACATGGAAATCCATTTTAATTCTGCTCATAGGGCTTCATTTTGTACCTGCAAATGCCCAACAAATCATTAAAGGTTGTATATGGGATGCTGCCACACATCAAAAATTAAGTGGATGCAACATTCAAGACCAAACTCAAAAAAAGAAATATGTTAGCGATGCTGAGGGAAATTTCAGCATTGAACTTTCCCCTTCAGGAACATCCAAAGTGAGTTTTTCTTATGTAGGATACAATACTTATTCAATTGAAATTACTGCTTCAACTCCATTTTTGAATGTTGAATTACATCCGGCATATATTAATATAGACCCTTTTTTCGTCACGGCCACACGAACGCCAAAGAAGGTAAACGACCTTCCCATTCGAGCTCAGGTAATCGATGCAAAATCGATACAAAATCAAGCGGCCATGTATCCCGATGAGTTATTGCAATCGATTCCGGGGGTCATTCTGGATAGAAGCCAGGGAATTTTCAGTCGTAATGCCAGCATTACCATGAGGGGATTGAACAGTGCGCAAAGAGTGCTTATTTTAGAAGATGGTGTCCCATTAAACAAAGCCGATGGAGGCAGCATTAATTGGAATCGGATTATGGTAGATAATATTGAAAATATTGAGGTAACGAAAGGACCTTCCTCCATGATTTATGGGGGGTCGGCAATGGCCGGGGTGGTAAACATCATTACCGCACAACCTAAAAAATCTTTAGAATTGATGACCAAAGTGTATTACGGTAGTTATGGCACCAAAGGCATTGATTTGATTGGTGGAGGCAATCATGTAAAGGAACAAAAAGGCTTTTGGTGGCAAGTTTATGGGCATTATCGTGCCGGGGATGGTTATATTATGGTAGCCCCTTACCTTAGAGATTCGACTGATGTTCCCACCAAGCTTATGGAGTATAGCGGAGGTGCAAAATTGGGCTATGTTTTCAATAGCAAAACTTCCTTAACCGTAGAATATTCCTTTTTTGACGATAAACGCAACGAAGGCTCCCGAATTTATGAAGAAGACGGCACCTACAGTAAATATACCACACATTTTTGCCGTGCGAATCTTTCATCAGATTTGGGAAAAGTCAAATTAGAAGGGAACTTGTATTTTCAATCGGAATTGTTTGGAAGGCAAACGGAAAGCATGAGTGTGAAAAACGCAAATAAATATACCCTCTATAATACCGAAACCATCAGAAACGATTTTGGGGTTTGGCTGACCGGAAGCGGGCATTTGGGAAAGAAGGGGACGCTGATCGGAGGAATGGATTTTAAAAGTGGGGGCGTGGATGGCAAAGACATCTATAAAACGTCTACCGATATTGTGAAAAATAAAGGCGAAATTGATTTGGTCGGTATATTTTGCGATTATGAGCATGAACTCATGGGTAAGAAATTGATTTTAAATGCAGGACTTCGTTTTGATTATGCGCATTTTCATAATGGATTTTTTCATATTGATGAGCCGGGTCCCACTACTGAATTTATGAATAATTATCCGAGTGATTTACCTTCAGATGAATGGAATGCATTGAGCCCGAAGTTGGCCTTAAAATATAATTTCGATACGACTTCAAGTATTTACACTTCGTGGAACAAAGGTTTCAGACCTCCCATTTTAGACGACATTTGCCGTAATGGAAATGTTACCCGAGGTTTTAAATTGGCCAACCCCTATCTTCAACCCGAAAAAATTGACAATTTTGAAATTGGGGGTACATTCCATTGGCATGAATTCAAAATTGAACCTTCGATATATTATTCCCTTGGAAAAGATTTTATGTACTTTGCAGCCACCGGAGATTCAGTGTATACTGGGGGGGATAAGCTGAAAGCAGTGTTGAAAAGAGAAAATATTGGAACCGTTAGCATTGTCGGTACCGAAATTTCTATCAGTTATACCATAAGTAAACATATCCGCCTTTCGGGCAATTATTCATATTCAAATTCAGTGATTACAGATTATAAAATTCAAAGTACATCAGATGTCAATTTAAAGGGAAAGCATCTGACCGATGTTCCTTCTCATCAGCTTTTCGGTGCGGTGCAGTTTAATCATCCGTGGATCAACTTCTCAATAAACGCCTCATATCGAAGTTTCACTTGGGCTGACGATGAAAATACCATACAGAACCAAGGATATTGGCAATTCAATGCAACTTTATACAAAGAATTTTATAAACATATTACCCTCCGGCTGAATGTGATAGATGTGTTCGACACGCCTTACATCAACAGCAAGGGACAAATTTCACCGGGACGATACACCACTTTTAATGTAACCTATAAACTATAAATATGAAAAAATGGGTCTTTTTTATAATGGCATTTAGCTTATTGGCGAGCTCATCCATCATGTCGCAGACGATTTTAGCTGCTTGGACTTTCCCCAGCGGAACTCCTACCGACAGTTTAGCGGATATAAGTGTACCTCAGAATTCCGGAAAATCAATCAAAGCCATTGGAAGCAGTGCCATAGATTATACCAAAAATGGATACACCACCAAATCGGCTCAAACCATAAATTGGGACAATGGCAATGGAACAAAATATTGGAAAATTGAAGTGAGTTCAATGGGATACCATAATTTACACCTTTCATCCCGCCAGCAATCCGGCGGTAATAACCCGGGTCCCAGGGATTTTAAAATACAATATAGCACCGATTTGGGAAGCCATTGGATCGATGTCCCCAATGGGAGCATATTGACGGCTAATGATTTTACCACTGCCTTTGTTGATAGTATTTCTTTGCCCACAGCCTGCGACAATACACCTTCATTAACCCTCCGATGGCTCATGAATTCCGATACTTCTTCCACCGGAACCATGGTTGCTGCTGCCGGAGTTTCTAAAATTGATGATATTTACGTTTATGGCGAAACCCTGATTTCCATAAACGAAAACACAGCGGAATCATGCAAAATTTTCCCAAATCCGGCTAAGGACTACATTCATATTTCTTCTCCAAAACACTATGATAAAATTATCATTATCAACTATTTGGGAAAATTGTGTTGGGAAAGCACAGCATTGGAAAACATTAACATCTCTTCCTTTGAAAACGGAGTTTACTTTATGCAACTTTATCGTAAAGGAACCTTGGTTTCGGTGCGAAAATTTGTAAAAGCCGATTAAATTATTTCCGCTGATCTTTCTTTAAAACCACTTCAATTTTTTCGTTTATTTGCAATAAATGATTTATGAAATCCATTTTGTCTTTAGGTGAAATCATCACGGATTGCTTATCATTATAATAAATCGCGATTCTATCGAGGGAAGCAGCAGGAGAACTTATGGGATTGTGGGTCTCTTTAATTTTTATAATCGTATCAATACTAATTTTCATATTAATGAAAAACCCGCATTTAATGATTAAATCATGATTGTCAATGACATAATAGGTGGTCATAAAAACATAGCTTAAAAGTCCGGCAACAAACAAATTGATGATGATTCCCGGCCAAGCTTCGTTTATAATCATAAAAGTAGAAGAGCCACCTAAGGCTATGGCAATAAATAATACGATTCCTGCTCCTATTTTTGATGTATACTTTTTCATTCAGTTCGATTATAACCCGTTCGAGACTTCCATTTTGAGTTTTGCTAAATCATTTATTACAATTCACCAAATTAATTCATCTGAAATTACTCGAATCCCGGGATAATTCGATTTCTCTAACCATAAATTAATCTTTTGGATTCATTTAATGATTCAAGAAAATATGGATTTTTTATAGAAGGTTCTTCAAGAAGGTCAATAGAACGGTGCAATAAATCTTCTAAGGAGAATTTGAATGCGAAGTAGTTGTCGGCGTATTTTAATAATTCAATGCTTTTGAATCGTACAACGAAATCGATATCACTAAATTCATTAAAGTGGTTCCCTAAAATTGAACCAAAAAGGTAAAGTTTATCCACACTGTGGTTAATACACAGGTCTTTAATTGATTGGATATTGCTTTCGACCTCATTCATAAAAGCAAAGGTAATAAAATTTTATTTTGATATATTAGTATCAATGGATTGAAAAAATCCGTTTAACTGTCTGGTTCATCAATTCACCCTTGCTATACACTTTTCACTTTCAACATGGCAGATTTTCAAATGTTAACAAAAGGAATAATTTGTTTATAAAATAAATTTTCTTAATTTTGCAAACCTTTTCAAAATCTAAAAAGGTGAAAGATACGCTAAAACAATTCGTTATCCCCTTTAGTGGGCTTAAACTGGGTACTTATTCGTATCAATTCAACCTTGACAAAACGTTCTTTGAACATTTTGAAAATGAAGACATTAAGGATGCAAACCTCGTAATTGATTTGACTCTGGAGAAAAAATCAACCCTGATGGAACTGGGTTTCAACTTTCAAGGAATATACAGCGTTGAATGCTCTCGTTGCTTGCAGGAATATAACCAGGAAGTGAGTGGAAATGAAAGTTTGATCGTGAAATTTGGAGAAGAAATGTTGGATGAGCCCGATATCATTTTTATTCCCCACCACGAAACAAGCTTAGATCTTAGAGAGGTGATTTACGAAATGGCTGTACTTTTACTCCCAATGGTTTGTGTGCATCCTGATGACAAAAATGGAAATTCGCTGTGCGATCCCGAAATGCTTAAAAAAATCTCGGAACACGCCGCAAAAAATATACCTGATTCTCAATGGGATCAGCTAAAGAATTTGTTGAATTAATAATTTATTTAAACCATGCCAAATCCAAAACATAGGTTTTCGCAAACCAGAACCCGTAAAAGAAGAACCCACGATAAAGCAATTACTCCAGTTGTGATGACTTGTAGCAACTGTGGCTCATCAGTTGAGTTCCACCATGTTTGTAACGAATGTGGATATTATAAAGGGAAACCGGCCATAGAAAAAGCAGAAAAAGCCAAGTAGTTTTGCTCAGGTGCAGAATAATGGTGTTTAACACTTAAGTTTTAAATCATAATTTGGTGAGGGATTCTTATGATTTTTAAACTTGAATCGTTTAAGCAGCATTTTTCACAAACACTTGAAATTCAAATATCTGAAAAAAACATCAGGCAGATAATGTTACGAGATTAATTTTATTTTTGCAGAAATTTTTCAAACCAGCCATCAGTGAATCTTTAACATGAACAACATCAAAGCAGCCATCACAGGAGTCGAAGCCAGTCTTCCACCGTATATTCTCACCAATGAAGAAATTAGTAAAATGGTGGATACTTCTGATGAATGGATCATGACACGTATTGGAATTAGAGAAAGAAGGATATTGAGAGAAGAAGGCATGGCCACCTCCGATATGGGTGCTGATGCGGTTATAAAATTGTTGAAAAAAACCAATACCCTGCCGGAAGAAGTTGACCTGCTCATTTGTGCTACCGTTACCCCCGACATGCAATTTCCGGCCACAGCCAATATCATTTCTGACAAAGTGGGCATAAAAAATGCCTTTAGCTTTGATGTAAATGCCGGATGTTCAGGATTCTTATTTGCCTTATCGGTGGCAACCAAATACATTGAATCGGGAAGCCATAAAAAAGTGGTGTTGGTAGGTGCTGAAAAAATGTCGTCTATTATTGATTATACTGATCGTGCCACTTGCCCAATTTTTGGGGATGCCGGTGCTGCCATTTTACTGGAACCCGATACTTCTGGAAACGGGATTTTAGATTCTATTTTACATTCGGACGGTGTAGGCCGAAAACATTTACACCAAAAAGCCGGCGGTTCACAAAAACCGGCTTCTATTGAAACCGTGAACAATAGAGAGCATTTTGTTTATCAGGAAGGTCAACCTGTATTTAAATGGGCTGTTTCTTGTATGGCTGATGTAGCTGTGGAAATTATGGAAAAAAACAGCATCACTTCCGACGACTTAGCATGGTTGGTTCCTCATCAAGCCAATATGCGAATTATTGATGCCACAGCAAACCGTATGGGGCTCGATCGCTCTAAGGTTATGATTAATATTGAGCGCTATGGCAATACCACAGCCGCTACCATTCCGCTTTGTCTTTGGGAGTGGGAAAAACAACTTAAAAAAGGAGACAAACTTATTTTGGCTGCCTTTGGTGCCGGTTTTACCTGGGGTGCCATTTATTTGAAGTGGGCATACGATCCCGCATAATTCCATCAACCGCTTCTCGTTTTTTTTAGAAATGTTCCCTGTTCAGGATTTTACATTAATTTTGTATATCGGCTAACTTAATATATTTCTATTGATAACCCCTGCCACCATACAAACCGTTATTGAAACCGCTCAGATTGAGGAGGTGGTTAGCGATTTTATCACCCTGAAAAAAAGAGGTGCTAACTATTTAGGTCTGTGTCCGTTTCATAATGAGAAAACCCCTTCTTTTACCGTTTCTCCGGCAAAAGGCATTTTTAAGTGTTTTGGTTGTGGAAAAGGAGGGAATTCCATCAACTTTGTGATGGAACATGAACACTATTCCTACCCCGAAGCCATTCGTTTCCTTGCTCGAAAGTACAACATCGAAATTGATGAAGAGGTTCAAACCCCCGGAAGTATTGAGCAGGCCGGAGAAAAAGAAAGTTTGTTTAGTGTGTTGGCGTTTACACAAAAGCATTATGCTAAGATATTGCAAGAAACGGAGGTAGGAAAAGCCATTGGTTTGCCATACTTTAAAGAAAGAGGATTCAGAGAGGAAATCATCGAAAAGTTTCAATTGGGGTTTTCACCAAATCACTCCAACGAATTGATAGTAGAAGCCAATAGAAATGGATATAAGAACGACATTCTGATTAAAGCCGGAATTGCCTCTGAAAGAAATCAGCAGCTATACGATCGCTTTCAGGATCGTGTAATCTTTCCTATACATAATTTAACCGGCAGAGTGGTGGGTTTTGGCGGAAGAATCTTAACTTCTGATAAAACCAAAGCCAAATACATTAACTCTCCTGAAACGGAGGTATATAGCAAAAGTCGAATTTTATATGGTTTGTATTTCGCTAAAAACAGCATCATTCATGAAGATAATTGTTTTTTGGTTGAGGGATATACCGATGTCATTTCGTTCCACCAAGCGGGAATTGAAAATGTGGTAGCTTCTTCCGGAACCTCACTCACCATTGAACAAATAAAGCTTATTCACCGATACACCCCAAACATTACCATTTTATATGATTCGGATGCTGCAGGGATTAAAGCTTCGTTTCGTGGCATTGATTTGATTTTGGAGGAAGGAATGAATGTGAACGTAGTGCTGTTTCCGGAAGGAGAAGACCCGGATTCCTTTGCACGCAAAAACCGGCCGGCTGAGGTTAAAGAATATATCAAAAAAAATGCAACAAACTTCATTTTGTTTAAGACCTCCTTGTTGCTCAAAGAAGCAGAAGGAAATCCTTCTCAAAAAGCCACACTGATTAAAGATATTGTAAATGATATTTCCTTGATTCCTGAAGGCATTTCTCGAACGCTTTTTATTAGAGAATGTAGTCAGCTTTTCGACGTATCGGAACAAACCTTGATGAACGAATTGAATCGCTTGTTGAGGAAAAAATTGATCAAAAAAACGGATATCAAAGAAGAGGTGTTGCCTGAGCAAGATTACCCAATGGACAGTCAGGTGATTGAGATGGTTAATTCTATTGAGTATCAGGAGAAAGAATTGATTCGGATTTTACTCAATTATGGTTCACGCTTGATTACGGCACATCACACCGATGAAAAAGGCGAAGTCCATGGTTATCAGGTTAGTATCAGTGAATTTATTGTACATGATTTACAGCAAGATCATCTTACGTTTGAAAATCCTATCTATGCATCCATTCTGAATGAATTCGCAATAGGAAAAGAAAAAGCATTTATACCCAATGATGCTTTTTTTACTTCCCACCCCAACGAAGAAGTGGTGAAAGTGGTCGTGGATTTGCTGAGCAGTCCTTATCTGCTGAGCGAAAACTGGATTAAGTTCGGAATACATGTGCCACTGGAAGATGAAAACGAAATTTTAACCAGTTTGGTAACCCGAGTGCTGTTTTCGTTTAAAACCCGAAAAGTGGAAGCTTTATTGACAGAAAAACAGAATCTTCTTAAAAATCCTCATCTAAAAGAAGAGGATATGCTGTTGGCTTTATTCGAATTTAAGCAACTTCAAGGCATACGAAATCAACTGGCGAATGAATTGCAACGAACCCTTTCGAAATGAGAACCTTGGGTTGGATCTTAATGTTTTTGAATTTTTGCGGCTACGTTCACTCCCAAGAAACATTAAATGATTTCAATGAATTAAGCAAAATTGCTGGAAAAGAACAGTTGGAATTTAAGCTAACCCATCTGAATGCAAAATCAACTTTTACCAACTATGACCTCACCTGGCTGAAAATCAGAATATCTATTAATCCGGATACGCTTTACATTTCCGGAAATGTGACTTCCTATTTTACGATTAAAGAACCCAATACTTTCCAAGTCGGGTTTTATTTAAGCAACGACTTAAGTGTCGATTCGGTTTTTTCGGGCAACAACCCCTTGACTTTTACCCACACTGCCGACAAGAAAATCATGATTTCCTTAAGTATGAATCATCAGGCAGGAGAAAAGGATTCCGTTACTATCTATTATCATGGCATTCCAACAGAAGGACAAGCAAATGGTTCCTTCCGAAAAGGGACTCATGGCAATGCAGTTCCTATCATTTCCACCTTATCTGAGCCTTATGGTTCAAGCGATTGGTTTCCATGTAAAGATGATTTAAACGATAAAGTGGATTCCTTGGATATGTGGGTAAGCACGCCTCCACAATACCGAGCAGCAGGCAACGGATTGTTGGTAGATTCTATCGTCACCCCTTCATTTAAAATCTGGCATTGGAAGCACCGATATCCCATTACCACCTATTTAATTTCGACGGCGGTTACCAATTATGCTCAATTTTCGCAATATGCCCATACGGGAACCGATTCCATTGAAATTCTGAATTATGTCTATCCTGAGGAACTCGCACAAATTCAACAAGATGCATGGTATTCACCCATTTTAATGGAAAGCTATAATCAATTGTATGGCTTATACCCCTTTAGTAAAGAAAAATATGGCCATGCACAAGCCAATATCAGTGGGGGAATGGAGCATCAAACCATGACCTCTTTAGGTGGCTTTAACTATGCATTGGTTTCTCATGAAATGGCGCATCAATGGTTTGGCGATGCCGTTACATGTGGCAGCTGGCAAGATATTTGGCTCAACGAAAGTTTTGCAACCTATTCCGTTGGTTTGCTTTTAGAGTGGCAACCGGCAGGGTTTAAAAATTGGCGCTGGGATTGTTGGCAAAATATTGTTTCCCTGCCGGGTGGGTCGGTGTTTGTATACGATACTACTGTGTTTTCAACCATTTTTGATTATAGACTTACATATCAAAAAGGGGCCATGGTATTACACATGTTGCGTTCGGTAATTGGCGATACTGCTTTTTTTTCCGGGCTAAGAAACTACCTTACCGATGAAAACTTACACTTTGGATTTGCTTTTACATCCGATTTGAAACATCATTTTGAGCAAAGCAGCGGTAAAAACCTTGGATGGTACTTCGATCAATGGATTTATAAGGAAGGCTATCCCAATTTTAGCATTCAGTCAGTACAATATAGCGATCAAAGGATTAAAATTCATATACAGCAGCATCCCAGTCATCCCTCTGTTCCCTTTTTTAAAACCTATGTACCCATGAAATTATATGGAAAAGGTGGCGAAATGAATCTGAAACTTTGGGTAGATTCTTTGTCGCAAACATTTTATTTTCAGCCGAATTGCTGGGTAGATTCTGTGCTATTTGATCCTGATTATCAAACGATTGCTAAGGCAGATACGGTAAAGTTTTCTTTGACACTGGACGACTATTTCGATTCTTTTAAGGTTTTCCCAAATCCAGTATCAAATATTATTACGATAAACCGACCTTTAAGAGATATTTCAGAGGTCGAGATGCTGGATGTTACCGGAAAGCTAATCTTTTCTGAAGAAATCAATAATGGTTCTTACGACCGTTTGAGCCTGGATCTCAGCCTTTATGCCAAAGGAATCTATTTTTTAAAAGCAAAAATCCTGAATCGCTTGTATTATCAAAAAATAATGAAACTCTAATTTTCGAAATTGGCTTTCTTCAAAGATTTAAAGCTAAATCCTTTTTCGCTGAAATGGTCTAAAAACCGAGGCAATGCATAACTCAAGTTTTCAAAAGCTTTGGCATGGTCATGAAAAACCACAATAGAACCGGGCTTAGAATACCGCAGGGTGTTTTTCAAGCAGGTTTGAGGGCTCATTTCCTTTTTGAAATCGTAACTCATTACCGACCATAAAACAATATGGTGGGTTTTTGATACCCTTTTCACTTGCTGAGGACTAATGTGTCCATAAGGCGGTCGGAACAGATGAACCTTACTTAATTGGTCACACTTTTTTATGTTGTCTAAATAGATTTCATTATCGCATTTAAAGCCATTGAGGTGGTTGTAAGTGTGATTCCCTACACTATGCCCATGCGCAAGGATGGCATTGAATTCTTTTGGGTGCTTAACAATATTCTCTCCTACGCAAAAAAAGGTTGCTTTTGCCTGATGTTTTTCAAGCATCTTGAGTATTTCTGAAGTGTATTCTAGGGTAGGTCCATCATCAAAAGTTAAATAAATGATTTTTTCTTTAGTGGGAATGCTCCAATGCAATTCTTTGGGTAAAAGCCACTGAATAAAAAAGGGGGGCTTAACCACTATCATTTTTTCAATTTCGCTTGAATGGCTTCTGTTTGCTTTTCGTATCCCGGTTTTTTAAGTAAGGCAAACATATTGTTTTTATAATCTTCTACTCCGGGTTGGTCGAAGGGGTTCACATCCAAGACATAACCGCTTAAAGCACAAGAAAATTCGAAGAAATAGATCAGTTGCCCCAAATAATACTCATTCATTTTTGGAATTGAAATTCGGATACAAGGAACTCCCCCTTCGAGATGCGCTAACATGGTTCCGGTTTCTGCAATATGGTTAATTTCTGTCATGGATTTTTCAGCCAAAAAATTTATGCCATCGGTATTGGCTTCATCAAATGGAACTTTCAAGCTTAGGGTTGAGTTTTCCACCGAAATAAAAGTTTCAAAAATAGCCCTCATGCCATCTTGTATATATTGACCCATGGAGTGTAAATCGGTGGTATAACTCACTCCTGCCGGGAAAATACCTCGGTGTTGTTTGCCTTCACTTTCTCCGAAAAGTTGCTTCCACCATTCGGTAAAAAAGCTGAGGTAAGGTTCAAAATTCACTAACAACTCAATGGGTTTTCCTTTACGATACAAAGCATTTCGTGCCGCAACATATTGCATGGCAGAGTTCTTTTCATAGTGAGATTTAGGTTTTAATTCTTTCTCCATATCCCTTGCCCCTTGAATTAACTCCCTGATATTAAAACCGGCAATACAAATGGGCAACAAACCCACCGGTGTGAGCACAGAGTATCTTCCACCAACATTATCCGGAATGGTAAAAGTTGGGTATCCTTCAATTTCTGAAATTTGTTTTAAAGCGCCTTTTTCTTTATCCGTGATGGCAACAATGCGAGCAGCGGCATTTGCTTTTCCATATTTTTTTTCGATATGCTGTTTCAAAACCCTGAAAGCTATGGCTGGTTCGGTGGTAGTTCCTGATTTAGAGATGACTACCAAGGAATAATCTTTTACATCTAAAAGCTTTAGTAAAGAAGACAAATAATCTTCGCTTAAATGGTTGCCTGCATATACCACGATGGGTTTAGAAGGATGTATGTTTTCAAAGGGATTCGATAAGGCTTCAATTACTGCTTTCGCACCCAAATAAGAACCTCCAATTCCGATGACAACTACTATTTCCGAATTTTTTTTCAGTTGTTGAGCTATATTTTCAATATTTTCTAATTGAATTTCAGAAGTTTCCGAAGGCAAATCCAACCAACCTAAAAATTCATTTCCTTTTCCTTTTTTATTCACTAAAAGGGTATGATGCAGTTCTATTTCCTGCATAAGCTGTTGGAGTTCAGTTTCAGAAACAAAAGGTTTTACTGAATGTATATCAATACTGATTTTTTTCATTTTTGATAAAGGGTTAAAAAAGGTTATGTTTCCACGAAAATAGTAAACTTTTGAATGCCTTAAAGCAAATTTTCTTAAATTTCATGTAATTAATAAATTATAGGCAACTTTTTTAGTTGTATTTTTGTCTTAAAGCTGAATCATTATAAATTTTCAAAATTTAATAGATGAAAAAATTAATTTTTACAGGTTTATTTCTTGTTTTATTTTCCATAATCCCAAGGCTTGTTTTTTCGCAACTCATTGTTAATACGGGAACTACACCTCAACAGATGATACAAAATGTGTTGGTGGGGACAGGAGTATCTGTCAATACCATTACCTTTACGGGTGCACCATTATCCATTGGTTCGTTTACAACAGGAGCAACCGCTACCAGTTTGGGATTTCCCACAGGAATTCTTCTTACTACCGGTTTGGCTGCGAATGCTTCGAATCCGGGAAGTTATTTTGCAAGTACCATTAATGCCATGGGCAGTGATCCAGAATTGGCAGGCTTAATTACTCAGCAAATATATGATGCCAGTGTGATTGAATTTAATTTTATTCCCCAATCCGACACCATAAAATTTAGATATGTATTTGGTTCTGAAGAATATCCGGTTTTTGTAAATTCAATGAATGATGTTTTTGGGTTTTTTATCAGTGGTCCCAATCCTGCCGGTGGAAATTATACCAATACCAATATTGCAATGATCCCCAATACCACACTTCCAGTTTCCATTAATAGTGTAAATAATGGAAATTCAAATACAGGTCCCTGTGTAAATTGTAGTTATTACATCGACAACTCCGCCGGAACAAGCATTGCTTATAGTGGAATGACTACCATTTTGACTGCTTGGGCTAAAGTTATCCCTTGTGTTCAGTATCATATTAAACTTGCTATTGGTGATGCGGGAGATGGCATTTATGATTCTGGCGTTTTCCTTGAAGGGAATAGTTTCAGCAGTCCTCACATCACAACCCATGTTAATTATACCATGCAAAATTTGGATTCCGCTGCCATAGAAGGTTGTTCCGATGCACGAGTCACCTTTACGCTTCCTTTTGTTTCACCCCAATCTTGGATTGTAAATTATAATATAGGAGGCACAGCCACCAATGGTGTGGATTATACCACTTTATCCGGTGTGGCTTTAATTCCGGCAGGTTCTGATTCAGTTTCCATAATTGTCCATCCTCTTACTGATGCTTTAGCTGAACCTACCGAAACAGTTATATTATATGTACAAAACTCAATATGTGGAAATTCATACGATACTATTATTGTGAATATAATTAATAATAACCCTTTACAGCTTAACACTTTTGGAGATACCACCATTTGTGGAGGCCAGGCACTTATCGGCGCCACGGTGAGTGGAGGAATTCTGCCTTATACTTACCATTGGAGCAATGGAGCTACTACAGCTACCCAATCTGTTTCTCCAATTTCCGCAACCACCTACACTGTTTCAGTAACAGATGCATGTTCAGCAGCTGACACAGGAACCATTTTCATTGGTATTGGGGGGCTTTTGGCTGAAGCCGGCCCTGATGTTTCCACTTGTCTTGGAACGCCTGTTACCCTCACCGCTTCGGGAGGCATGCAATATTTATGGAGTACCGGGCAAGCTACCCAAAGCATTACAGTGAACCCAACTACCGACACCACTTATTATGTAGTGGTAACCCAGCTTTGCCAAGGCACCGACTCTGTGAAAGTGCATATATTTCCGCTTCCAACTGTGACATCTACACCGGATACGATTTGTGCCGGAGAGAGTTCAACCCTGAGTTTTAGTGGGGGAACTTTGGTCAATTGGGCCTCAAACCCCAACGACCCCACCTTAGTAGGGCAAGAAAATTCTAATAACCCTGTGGTTTATCCCAACATAACGACTTTATATACCGTAACTGTTAGAGATACCAATTTGTGTCAAAATTCTGCAACAAGTCAGGTTTATGTGTTTCCACAACCGGTAGCCAGTTTTAGTACGACTCCTAACCCTGTTTTAATCAGCAATCCTTCTGTTTTTCTTTCAAACACTTCTTCGGGTAATCCTCCTGAAGCGTATTGGGACTTAGGAGATGGAAGTTTTTCTAACATGCAGGGATTTTCACATATGTTTCCCAATCAGGATTCAGGTACTTACCTTGTAACTTTAATTGTTAAAAACGATTTTGGCTGTGCCGACACTACTTCCAGAACTGTGGTGGTTCAACCGGATTACAGCATATTTGTTCCCAACGCCATTAGTCCTAATGGGGATGGGAAAAATGAAAAATTTTATGTGTATGCCATCAATATTAAAGATTTTCATCTGCAAATTTTCGACCGCTGGGGCAAAAAAGTGTTCGAAACCCTTAACATAGATGAAGGCTGGGATGGCACTTTGGAAGGAAAAGAAGTCCCACAAGGAGTTTATGTGTATCTTTTAACATACATGGATACTCAGTTTAATAATCACAAGGATTACGGAACCGTTACATTGTTTAGATAAGGATTTGACGATTGGTTAATTACCAATTTTTCAGTGATTCCTTTTTACTTTATGGCCACTTATGGCATAATAAAGAATAAACAAATAGCAAGGAATCAAAATCATATACGCTAATTGAGCTCCTAAGGCTGGAATGTCTACTAAACTTCCATATAGTAACGGAAGCGTAGCTCCTCCGGCTATAGCCATGATAATGATGGCCGAACCCATTTTGGTGTATTTACCCAGTCCTTCTATTGCCAAAGGGAAAATGGCAGGCCACATCACGGCATTGGCTAATCCTAAAAGCGCTATGAATAATACGGAAGTAAATCCTTGACTCAGAATAGCTATTAGCGAAAAAACCACTCCTAAAACAGCTGAAAGAGCCAGTGCCTTATCTTGTTTAATGTATTTTGGAATGGAAACAATGCCGATAATGTACCCAATAATCATTGCAATCAGCGTATAGGTAGTAAATATCCGAGCATCTGCCAGCGCAATTCCTTGAAATTGACCATATAATATAATGGTGTCTCCTGCAATAACTTCGGCGCCAACATAAAAAAACATGGCCAAAAATCCCAGCCATAAATGTGTGAATTGGAAAATACTCTTTTCTCCAATATGGGTTTCTTGATGTTGAGATCGGAAGAGCACACGTCTGAACTCCAGTCACCTGAAGCT
>CAZJBB010000037.1:0-20240 GCA_964543995.1 uncultured Bacteroidales bacterium | reverse complement strand
ACACGGCTCTGAACACTCTTTCCCTACACGACGCTCTTCCGATCTCACTGTAATCCCTACTCCAACATCAAACGCAGGTTTAGGACAAAGTATTTGCCAAGGAGGCACTACAACACCTTTATCAGGCAGCATTGGTGGTTCTGCAACCGGTGGAATTTGGTCAACTTCGACAGGTGGGTCTTTTTCACCAAATGCTACGAACTTAAATGCAACCTGGACTCCTCCTGTTAACTTTTATGGTACTGCAATTCTCAAATTAACCACCACAGGAATGACCAGCCCATGCCAATCTGATTCTGCCTTTGTTAATATTATCGTAAACCCAAAACCACGTAATATTTCAATTGGCATTTTACCCGATTCTATTTGCTCAGGACAAATGGTGACCATTTCTGACTCTGTATTTGGAAATCCTGCCACTTTGAAGGTGAATTTCGGTGATGGAACAAATGACACTACTTTCTTCCCCATTTCAAACGGCCAATTTCCTATATTTCAGCATCATTATAGCTATTTATTGAATAATCCTCCGATTAAAACTTATTATTTAAAATTTATTGTAACCAATAACTGTGGCAGTGATACGATTATAGATTCGGTAAAAGTACGTTCGCAAAATATTTTTGCCATGTTTCAAAGCCACACTCCCCCATATTGTGCAGGAGACAATGTGTATTTTACTAACAATTCTATAAATGGTGCTTGGTATGATTGGGATTTTGGGGATGGAACTCCGATTTCTCATGCCATTAACCCTACCCATATCTACACACAAAATTATACAACTTCACATTCTTATCTTGTCAAACTCAAAGCCTATAACATTTGTGCTGCAGATACGATTTCTGACACCATTCGGTCTAATATCATTGTGTATCCTAATCCAGTGCCTGACTTCACTTTTAACGATTTTCCTTGTTCAATGAATGAAAGCACTTCCTTTTTAATTGACCCCAACATTTTTAATGGAGGAGGCACATTTCACTTGGATTTTGACACCCTTCACTCCAATCCGGTAGTTCCAAATGCTAATCCTTTTTTACATGTTTACGATTCCTGCGGTATCTATCCGGTTAGGTTGTCTCTAACAAATATTTATGGATGTTCCTCCTCCACAACTAAAAACATACAAGTTTTATACACCCCACATCCTAATTTCACCTTATCCGATTCCATTGGATGCAGTCCTCTTCAAATTACTTTTAACAATTTAACAGATACTTTACCTGGCACTTGCGCAAACAATGGCTTGCATTTTTGTGTTTGGGATTTTGGAAATAACAATACCTTTTCAGGCTGCAATTACAATTTGAGCCAGACCTATTCGAACACCAATCCCCCTGTATCTTGTTCAAACAAGTTTTATTATACCCAGCTTACTTCTTCATATACAAGTATGATTCCTATGGCTCCGGGGAGTAAAACCTGCTTAGATTCTATTAAAAAGACCATCATAGTGCTTCCTCGTCCTATTTCAAAAATAAGCTCCTCCGACTCATGCAGCTTTTACTATCCCCATACCGTACAGTTTTCTGAAAACAGTGCTTGCGCAACCAATTTCACTTGGTTTATGAACGGAACCCCATTTTCTACCAGCAATAATACTACACATCTTTTTAGTATTCCGGGAAGAGATACCATTGAATTAGCAAGTTGTCAGACTTATTCAAGCAACACCTGTTGTGATACAACTAAATTCATTTACCAAATTTACTCACGATGGGAAGATTCTATTCAAGTCCTTCCCTTAAAAGGATGTAGTCCTTTAGAAGTAACTTTTTCATTAAATGATACTTTACCCATATACCATATAAATTTTGGTGACACTGATTCCCTAATTACATCTTTCGATCAAATTATACATACCTATTATAACCAAAATCTTAATTTAAACGCCATATCCTATCAATATAAGATTACAGCTTACGGTGACGGATGCATGGATTCAATCCCATTTACAGGAGATGTGCAGGTATTCCCGAATGCCATTGCTAATTTCTCTTATGTGCACGACCCATTGTTGTATCCTGAATTATGGAGAATTATTTTTACAGATCATTCACAAAACACCACTTTATGGAATTGGGATTTTGGAGGAAGTCCTCCCGCATCGAATGAAACGAATCCTGTTCATTCCTTTCCAAATGCCAATTTATGGACAACAACTTTAATTGCAAACAATCAATTTAATTGTCCTGACACCTTTGCAGTTAATATTGAATTCAAAGATTTAACAGGTTTATTCGTTCCTAATGCATTTTCACCCGGGAAATTAGATTTTAACATTTCACATTTTATGGCTTATGGAGAAGGTTTACTTGAGTTTAAGCTTGAAATTTTTGACACTTGGGGAAATCTTATTTGGCAAACCTCTAGTTTGAAAGACAGAAAACCTGTGGATGCCTGGGATGGAACTGTGAATGGAAAACCCATGCCCAGCGATGTTTATGTTTGGAAAATGTATGCAAAATTTGTGGACGGCAATACCTGGCATGGAATGCTTCAATCGGATGGCAGTTATAAAACTTATGGCACTGTAACATTGATTCGATAAAACATGAAAAATATAAAACTCTTCACAGCCTTCTTTTTTCTGTTCATTGGATCTTTATGCTATAGCCAGGATCCCAGCTTGTCACAATACTATTTTAATCAAACCTATTTTAACCCTGCCTCTGCAGGGATTCACGGTGGCAGCAACCTGAGTATTACTTACAGACGTCAATGGGTAAATGTGCCGGGTAAGTTTGAAACCATTTTTGCCAATTTCGACACGGATATTTCAAGTGCAAAAGGCTTGGGAGGTATTGGGGTTTCTGTTTACAAGGACGTGGAAGGAGAAGGGTTTTTAACTACCTTAGGATTGAGTTTAATGCTAAATTCACGAATTGAATTGTTCGAATCTCATTTCATACAAGTGGGCGCTTCTATCTCAGTTCTAAGAAAAACAGCTGACTGGTCGAAATTCACTTTTGGGGATCAATTCGATCCCATTTATGGAAATATCAGACCCACAGGTTTCCCTGCAGCAGATGACCAATATAATATATCCCCGGATCTCGGAATAGGTTTGGTATATGCATTCGGTAAAGGCCCTAATAGAAGACAAATAAAAAATAATTACAATGCAAAAATAGGGATAGCCATACAGCATCTGAATGAACCCAATCAATCCTTTTTAGACCAAAAGTCGAAACTTCCCAAGAAATTGGTAGCCCATGTCAATTTTAATTTCGGAATGAACCATGACGCAAGCATTATTTTTTCTCCCTGTATTGTTTTTGAATACCAAGAAGCGTTTAATTATAATTTGTTTGGCATGAAGACCCTTTACGGAGGTTATAATTTGCTATGGAAAAACTTCTTTATAGGCACTTGGTTGAGGCTATTTAATAATTCTGATGCACTCATTTTTAATGCCGGATTTATTACCGGAAACGAAAATAGTAAGCACAAACTGAAAATGTATTACAGTTATGATATGACGGTTTCCAGCTTAACGAGTAAAAGCACCGGTGGCACACATGAAATCTCATTAGGTTATTTCTTCCCTGAAAAACTTAATATTAAACATAAAAAGAAGAACAATCCTGTATATTGTCCAGATTCATTCTAATTTTCTATCTAGCAATGCATAAAAACATAAATCGGTCATCAAAAAGCTTATACATTAGATTTTAGTGTTTAATATTTAAATCAAGGAAAAATAAGCAAAATGATCTATATTTGACTTATTAAAATGATTAAAAATAAAAATATTTCACTTTAAACTGAAAATAAATAAAAAAAATAGCAAAAAAATACAACAAATTTATTTACTTTGCAAAAATAAGGCGTAATCCGAAAAGCCATATGAGTAGGAAAACTAACACAAAAAAAATGAAAAAACTTGTATTCGCATTTGCAATCATTTGGTTATCAGTACTTTTTTGTCCAATTGCTAAAGGTCAACACACCACCATAGACACCCTTAAAGTTACATTAGCCGGCCATATTACCGGGAAAATATCCAAAGATGACATAATCAATAGCTTGGAATTAAAATGCTCTCCCGCCGAATATGAAGTTTCATCTTTTGTTATGATTTATATGTTTGGAGGAAAGCCCTATGAAAAGGTAATAAAAGGAAACCAATTCAAAGAAGTAAACCTGCTAAAAAGATTAAAATCAGGAGATAAGTTGTATTTTGAATCTATTAAAGTGATTCATAAAACCAGCGAAAAGAAAACCATTATCCCCTGGCCAAGCCTGTCTTTTATTATTCAATAATTTGTTGATTCCCTAATATTCTTAGGCCCCTATTCTTAATTCGAACCTATAAAACTGATTCATTATGAAGAAATTTTTACAGATTTCCATCATTTTGCTTGTTATTCTCATTGCCCCATTCGTAAAAGGACAAAACCAAACCGACTCAATAAAAGTAACCCTCGGAGGTTTAACCGGAGGGAAAATAACCAAAGAGTTTTTCTTGAATAACAACGAATTAAAATGCTCTTCAAAAGATTATGAAGTATCGTCTTTTAGAGTTAGTTTTATTCCTAGTGATATGCCAAATGAAATGTGGGAGAAACCCTATAAAGGAAAGCAATTTGATAAAGTATATTTTGAAAAAGCACTAAAAAATGGTCCAGTAAGTTTTGAATATATTAAAGTCAGGAATATAAAAGACACTACCAAAACTCTTAAAGTGCCGCCCCTTAACTTTAAGGTTGAATAAAAATGCATTTTACTAAAGGAGCTTAAAAAATTCCAGGTTTTATAATTTATTGCTTCCTTTTAATATTTATAAAACAAAATCTTTAAAAATTTAGCCAGCAAGGCAGATTTGGTTAAATTTAGTTAGCTTTTCATAACCCTTAAAAACGCTAATTCACGCTTAGCCAATTATTATAAAGCATTGCTTTTGCGATTTTCAACTATTTTCCAACCATTCCACTTGTAAAGGAAATATTTATGACATTTTCGAGAATTCCTTGCTTAAACGGCGTTTTTTGAAAATTCGAATTGAAAATATTCCCACAATGAGGCTTGCTACAATAATTGGTAGTATGTATTTCATTTTCTCAATACTATTCCCAGGATCATCGAATATCGGACCTATTATTCGACCAAAAAGAATACAAACTAAGCCCCATATGAAAGCTGAAAAAATCGCAATTGGAAGAAAAACTCGAGGGTGAATATGAAGTAATCCCGTTATCACCGAAGTATACCCTCTTAAATATGGAGTCAGTCTTCCAATGAAAATAGTCCATTGACCTCTACTCGAAATTCGTTTCGACAGCTTTGTAATGGTTATATTTGAAATTGGAATCCAGCGGGGTTTATGCTGAATTAAAAACAGTCCAAAAAAGTAAAAAATAAAATAAAGTATATTTGTTCCGGTAAAATCAGCAATGATAACGATGACTAGCACAATAGGAAATGACAAGATTCCTTTTAAAGTAAGGTAACCGGCAAACATGAGTATCATTTCGTTAGGAATAGGATTAGGCATCCCCAATTCTTGCAAAAACACCAAGGTAAAAATGGCAAAATATCCGTAATTTGAAATAAAATTTACAAGTTCAAGAGGCATAAATCTCTATATTTTTCTAAAAAAGCTAAATAAAGCCTTCCCATCGTTTTAATGCAGTCAAAAATAGTACAATGCTCATAAACTCTTGCTAAACAACCCATTATTAATATAAATATTACATTTTCTTCACATTGTAATAACATTTCAAAGTTTAAATGATAAATATCATCAATAAAGGTTTTAAAACCAGAAATAAAACTTGCCATAAAAAATGAAATAGACACGCTGCTTTTTTAGTGCAAAAGAAAGTATTGATTTCCCAAAGGAGGGGACATTCTCGATTAAGGAATTATTACTTTTCAATAATACAATCGATTTCTTATTCTTTAAGTTATTCGTTCTTCAATAAATCCTCTTCATAAGTTTTGAGCATTTTCTTATGTGCTCCGTCTATCTTCGGATAAGCAAGTTTCAATGATTTCAAAGTCTTGATGATAGTGTTGGAAATCATTAATCGTGCATACCATTTTTTATCTGATGGAATAATATACCATGGAGCGAAATCCGTATTTGTACCATTGATGGCATCTTGATATGCAGATTGGTAATCGTCCCAAAACTTTCGCTCATTCAAATCGGCCTCCGAAAATTTCCAGTTTTTCGACTTATTATTGATTCGTTCGAGTAATCTTTTCTTTTGCTCTTCTTTTGAAATGTGTAGGAAAAATTTTAAAATAATAGTTCCATTTTCATACAAATACCTCTCGAAGTCACAAATTTGCTTAAAACGGTCTTTCCAAATATTCTTATGCACAAATTCTTCCGGAATTCGCTCATTTTTAATTAGATCATGAACCCTCACCACCAACACTTCTTCATAATAGGAGCGGTTAAATATTCCAATACGACCTCTTTCCGGAAGATTTTTATGTGCACGCCACAAATAATCATGATCAATTTCTTCTGCAGATGGCTGTTTAAAATTATGAACTTGTGTTCCTTGAGGGTTCAACCCTGACATGACATGTTTTATCGCCCCATCTTTTCCTGCAGTATCCATTGCCTGAAAAATTATTAACAAGGCATATTTGTCTTGTGCATAGAGCATATCCTGAAGCATAGAAATAGTTTCAACATTTTCCAATAACAATTTCTCGGTATGTATCTTATCGATAATTTCCCCTTTGGGGGATGTTTCGAAATCTGAAAGCTTAATAGCTTTTTTTTCTGATGATTTGGGTTTCACTTTATGCATGGTTTTATATCATAAACGAAAGTAAGAAATTAATCAAATTAAATCCTAATTTGAAAACAATATTTAAATTATTAATCGGATGCTTTTTCTCCTGTTATATATTTTTTATTTTTGTAAACCCATTGTTTTAAAACGGATTATGGATAAAATGAAACTTATTTGGTATGCGGTATTGGTAATACTCATCGTAGTATTGGTTCATTTCGTGATGCAGTTTTTCACCAATAATGATTACAACAAAGCTAAAAACGAAATCAAAGCGGCACAGGAAAAAATTCAAAATTCCATTAATAAAATCGATAGTGCTCAATCGAAAATTAACGGACTTATTGAGTACATGAACGCTAATAAATTGAAGTTAGACTCTTTAAACAAGGAAGTATCTAACATAAATGCTTCGATGCAACACAACTTGACCCTGATATCAGGAAGGATTAAAGTACTGATCGACAGTGTTAAAAAGGAACAAAGAGATTTCAAAGCCCTTAAAAGCGAGTTAGAGAAATTAAAATAACAAAGTATGAAAACAATACTTTTTTTCTTTTGCCAAAGCTTACTCATTTGTACATTTCAACTTACAATAGCTCAGTCCACTTCTGAAATACATTGCAATAGCCTTGAGAAACCTTATTTCCTTAAAAAAGACCAAAACATTAGCATTCAATGCGATAGTGCGGTTTTAATAAATTTCAACCGGTACCGATTGTATGAAAAGGCCAGAGAAGCGGTAATAAATTCAAATTCAGATAAATACAATCAATTGTTTAGTTCCTTTGAGATTCAATCGGGTTTATATAATCAATGGAAAGATTCGCTTCAGTTAAAATACAATGAACTGAGTTTCATGTTTAATAAGTCCATGGAAATGACTAAAAACAATCTACAGTCAATCAATGGCAATTTAAATGAGGCAAAGGAATCCTTGGTTAGTGCCAATAAAAACCTAAGTGATGCGTTAATACATTTGAAAGCTTCCAAAAGAGAGAAATGGTTGTTTGCTACTATAGGTATTCTAGTGGGTTCCATTTCAACTTATTTGTTAGTGGGTCGGTGATTGCGTTCTTTGTTAATTGTCATTTAATTGATATTTCTCAAAATTAAATAGTCTTAACATTAATTTCTTGAGTTCTAAAATAAAAAAAGTTTACTTTTGCAAAAAATTGAAACCGTTTTATTATGTATTGGACATTAGAATTAGCCTCTAAATTAGAAGACGCTCCATGGCCGGCCACCAAAGAAGAATTGCTGGATTATGCCGTTCGTTCAGGTGCTCCAATGGAAGTTGTCGAAAACCTTAAAGAAATAGAAGACGAAGGGGATATTTATGATAGTATTGAAGACATTTGGCCTGACTATCCATCGAAAGAAGATTTCTTTTTTCATGAAGATGAATATTAAATCCTTCAAGTTTTAAACTATATCCTATAAATTGGATTGGAAAAAGGCTGTCTCTTTTCGATTGAGACAGCCTCTTTTTTTAAAACAACTCGTTCAATAAGGTTTCATCAGTCAAATTAGGAAGGGTTACTTTTAATAAAGGTTCCACTTCCATGGCTCTCTGAATGGCAAAAACAGCTTCCTGGTTTCTTGCCCAAGAACGGCGGGATATTCCATTGTTTACATCCCAAAACAACATGGATTTTATTCGTCGATCGCAGTCTTCGCTTCCATCGAGAACCATACCAAAACCACCATTAATAACTTCTCCCCAACCAACCCCACCACCATTATGTATGGAGACCCAAGTAGCGCCTCTGAAAGAATCTCCAATTACATTATGAATCGCCATATCGGCAGTAAATTGAGAGCCATCATAAATATTTGAAGTTTCACGGTAAGGAGAATCTGTTCCGGATACATCATGATGGTCACGCCCCAATACAATGGGTGATTGAATTTTTCCGTCGCGAATGGCTTGGTTAAATGCTAAAGCAATTTTAGTCCTTCCTTCACAATCAGCATATAAAATCCTAGCCTGTGAACCCACCACCAATTTATTTTTCTTTGCTTCTTGAATCCACAACATATTGTCGTAGAATTGTTGTTGAATTTCGCTAGGATCCGAAGAAGCAATATTACTCAGGACATCAAAAGCAATTTGATCGGATAAGTCTAAATCATCCGTCAAAGAAGAAGTACACACCCAACGGAAGGGTCCAAATCCATAGTCAAAACACATGGGACCCATAATATCCTGAACATAAGATGGATAAATAAATTTATTATCTGAAGTCAGCACTTCGGCACCTGCCCTACCCGATTCCAATAAAAACGCATTTCCATAGTCGAAAAAATACATCCCTTGAGACGCAAGTGTATTAATCGCTTTTACTTGTCGGCACAGGGACTCTTCGACTTTTGATTTAAAGAGCAGCGGATTTTCAGCCATAAGCGCATTGGATTCCTCAAGACTTAAGCCCACCGGATAATAACCACCCGCCCATGGATTGTGCAATGAAGTTTGGTCGGAACCTAAATCCACATGAACATTATGCAAGGCAAAATATTCCCACAAATCCACAATATTTCCTTGAAAAGCTAAAGAAACGGATTCTTTTTTGGACTGGGCATCTATGATTCTTTGATGTAATAATGGCAAATCGGAATAAACCTCATCAACCCAACCTTGAGAAAATCGTTTTTCAACCACTTTTGGGTTAATTTCGGCTATCACCCCAATACAACCGGATATCACTGCGGCTTTGGGTTGTGCACCGGACATGCCTCCCAAACCCGAACTTACAAACAATTTTCCTCTTAAACCCTCATTGGATTTCTGTATTTTCCGACCGGCATTCAAAATGGTAATGGTAGTGCCATGAACTATCCCCTGAGGACCAATATACATAAATGAACCCGCTGTCATTTGACCATATTGCGAAACGCCCAAGGCATTAAATTTTTCCCAATGATCCGGTTTAGAATAGTTTGGAATCACCATACCATTTGTTACCACAACTCTGGGTGCATCTTTGTGTGAAGGAAATAATCCCAAGGGATGACCAGAATATAAAACCAGGGTTTGATGATCTGTCATGGTGGCAAGGTATTGCATTGTCAAGAGGTATTGAGCCCAGTTTTGAAAAACAGCTCCATTTCCACCGTACGTAATGAGTTCATGAGGATGTTGGGCAACTGCAACATCAAGGTTATTAGAAAGCATCAGCATGATGGCTGCGGCTTGTTTAGATTGATGTGGAAAATCGTTGATAGACCGAGCATATATCAGATAATCAGGACGAAAGCGGTACATATAAATCCGTCCATAAAGCTGAAGTTCCTTCGCAAACTCCGGTGCAAGAACGGAATGATGCTTTGGATTAAAATACCTCAGTGCATTTTTTACTGCCAGCTTTTTCTCCTCCTTGCTTAGAATGTCTTTCCTTTTTGGAGCATGGTTAATTTGCGAATCATAAGGTTTTGGTGAAGGCAATTCTGAGGGAATCCCAATGAGAATTTGTTCTTTAAATGATGTTGTATCCATATTTATTTCGAGTAAAGTAAGTTAAGGCTCAAAATTATGAATTTTTGCCCGATTTGCATTTGATTTTTATCGCCAAAATTTTATTCCTAATATTTAAACCTTTTACATACAATTAAATAAAATATGTATATTTGTTTGTTTATTAAAACCGAATGCTATGAAAAAAATATGTATGCTGTGGATGTTATTGACATCTATGAATCTATTCTCTCAAGTGGACACCGTGGTAGTGCGTCAAGCCGATACTCAAAAAGCGGAAAAAGCCTATAACGAGGGCATTGTCCAATTCGAAGCCAAACAATACAAAGCAGCCATTGAAACTTTCACCTTGGCAATTGGTATTAAAGCTGACTTTGACAAAGCCTATTTTAACCGCGCCTTGTCGAAATTCGAAATTAAAGATTATCAAGGAGCCATTGATGATTATAACAAAGTATTGGAATTATCACCAAAATCAGATAAACCATGGTTTGGCAAAGCAAAGGCGTATTATCAACTCAATAATATTAACGAATGTATCCAATGTTATTCAAAATCCATTGAATTATTGCCTGATAATTATTTAGCATATTATTATCGCGGAGGTGCTTATTTCGAAGCCAATAAATTTAATGAAGCTTTGACTGATTTTAATAAGACCATTGAATTAAAAAATGATTATGCTTTGGCTTTTAATGATAGGGGGAGCACATATAAAAAAATAGACAGCTTGCAGTTGGCAATAAAAGACTACCAAACGGCTGTAAAACTAAATCCCTCTTTTGCAATAGCTTATAATAATTTAGGAAGCGTTAAAAAGAAAACCAACGATTTGAAGGGGGCCATTGAAGATTACACCGTTGCCATTAAGTTAAAAGCCGAATATTTCATCGCCCTAAACAACAGAGGTGCTGCAAAATACGAATCCGGTGATTATGCAGGTGCCATTGATGATTACTCGGAAGCCATTAAATTGAATCCCGATTATGCTTATGCATACAACAACAGAGGAAATGCCTATTTTAAAAACGCCAATCCGGATCTTACTAAAGCCAACGCCGATTTTTTAAAAGCCATGACTGATTATGATAAAGCCATTCAGCTCAATCCATCCTATGGGTATGCTTATTATAACAGAGGAATAATCAATCAATTACTCCGAAAGAAAAGTTCTGCTTGCGACGATTGGAAAAAAGCCGCTGAACTAGGAATTAATAGCGCAACTGAAGTCATTAAACAAGAATGTAAATAATATACAGTAGCCCCATGAAAAAAACAATTATTCTACTGTCCTTAGTGCTGACCTACCATTTTGTTTCAGCACAAAATGTTGAGTTTGAGAAAAAAAACTTTCCAGCCAAAAAGAGTGAGCTTAAAATAGCTTTGAAAAATTTATCGAAAGGAGATGAGCTTTATGAGCTTGGTCCCAATTCATATTCGCAAGCGATTGATTTTTACGCTAAAGTCCAGGAATTCAACCCGAATAATGCCTTACTAAACTACAAATTAGGGCGATGTTATCTAGGAAGTACGCAAAAAGAAAAATCAATCAGCTATTTTGAGAATGCCATTAAATTGGATCCAAAGGTTCAAGCCGATGTGCTTTTTTATTTAGGTACTGCTTGTCAATTGAATTTTCAATTTGACAAAGCGATGGAGTATTTTACTCAATATCAACAAAAGCTGACTCCTCAGATGCTGATTCAAGAAAAACCAAAAATTGAAAAGAAAATAGCTGAGTGTAACCGAGCAAAAGAACTGATTAAAAAGCCTTTACGGATTTTTATTGATAATTTAGGAGATAAAATAAATACTCAATATCCGGAATATAGTCCTATTATTAATGCGGATGAATCTGTGATGTTCTTCACCTCAAGAAGACCCAACACTACAGGGGGCAAAATGGATCAAATTGACAATGGGTTTTACGAAGATATATATATGTCCTCTTTTAAAAACAACCAATGGTCTCAAGCCATAAATACAGGTAATTTGTTAAATTCTAAAGTGCATGATGCCACGGTCGGAATTTCCCCTGATGGACAGAAATTACTGGTGTATAAAGGAGACAATGGAGGCGATATTTATGAATGTTACCTTGAAGGGATGGATTGGACAAAACCTAAAAGGATGAGTAAATCTATCAATTCAGAATATCACGAATGCTCTGCATCTTTTGCTCCCGATGGAAAAACATTATACTTTGTCAGCGATCGTCCCGGAGGATATGGGAAACATGATATTTATTATGTGAAGAAAAACGCCAAAGGCAAATGGGGGGAAGCGGTAAACTTAGGTGCAACTATCAATACCCCATATGAAGAACAAGGCGTATTTGCCCATCCTGATGGAAAAACTTTGTATTTCAGTTCAGAAGGACATAACGGAATGGGTGGATTAGACATTTTTAAGTCAGTTTTTGAAAATGGAAAATGGTCGGAACCGGAAAACATTGGTTATCCGATAAATACACCCGATAACGATGTTTTCTTTTCTGTTTCAGCCAGTGGAGTGCATGCCTATTACTCCTCAGTTAGGGAAGGTGGATTTGGCAAACAAGATATTTATATGATTACTTTTTTAGGCGGAGCAAAAGAAGTTGTGAATAATACTGAAGACAATTTATTGGCCAGCAACTTACAAACTCAAAGTGAGGTTGTTATTGAACCCAGTATTCAGTTAAAAACAAATCCGGTAACCATTTTAAAAGGAACCATAACCGATAATGAAACCAAGCTTCCTTTAAAAGCAGCGATTGTTCTTTCGGACAATGTTAAAAATGAGGTCATTGCGGAATTTGAATCCAATAGTTCCTCCGGAAAATATTTGGTTTCTTTGCCTTCAGGTAAAAACTATGGCTTGGCAATTAAAGCCGATGGATACTTGTTTCACTCCGAAAATTTCGACATTCCTTCCAACGCATTGTATCAGGAAATCACTAAAGATTTTGGTTTAGATAAAATTAAGGTAGGGAATAAAGTGGTTTTGAAAAATATTTTCTTCGACTTTGACAAAGCTGCTTTACGCTCTGAATCCTATTCGGAGCTTACGGTTTTGCTAACTTTACTCACTGAAAATCCATTGGTTAAAATTGAAATCTCCGGTCATACAGATAATGTTGGAAATGCAACTTACAACCAAAAACTATCCGAGAGCAGAGCCAAGGCGGTAGTAGACTATTTAATCAGTAAAAACATAAATAAATCACGTTTAACTTTTGCGGGATATGGCTTTAGCCAACCCTGTGCTACCAATGACACTCCTGAAGGCAGACAAATGAACCGAAGAACTGAATTCAAAATCACTGAAAAATAATTTACATGATTACCATAAAAACTATATACAAAGGCAACTTACAAACAGAAGCTACGCACCTACAATCAGGGAATACCTTGCTAACTGATGCCCCAATTGATAATGGAGGCAAAGGCGCTCATTTTTCCCCTACCGATTTAGTAGTTACCGCACTTGGCAGTTGCATCGTAACTTTGGTTGGAAAAGCAGCCGTAGTGCATCATATTGATGTGGATGGCACCCGCTTAGAAATTACAAAAGTAATGAAGGCTGAACCCAGAAGAATTGACGAAATCATTATTGATATTTATCTTCCCTTAAAGAACTATAGTGAAAAACAGCAAAAAATCATTAAGGCAGCGGCTGACAATTGCCCTGTGGCCTTAAGTTTACACCCCGACATTGTTCAAAAGCTAAATTTTCATTTTTAAGCTCATGGATTTCACTTTTCCCGAAAACCTTCAAGGGGTTAAAGAAATCATAGTTAAAAAAAAGGACTCTGCTACAAGCTATGGCTCGGGATTAATTGATGTTTTTGCCACTCCTGCCATGGTTGGACTGATGGAGGCAACGGCAAACGAAATCCTGACAGCGCACCTACCAGAAGGCTATATAACCTTGGGAATAGAAATCCATGTTAAGCATTTAAAAGCCACTCCTATAGGAGACAAAGTTCACTGCCAGGCAACATTGATTGAAGTTTCCGGAAAAAAACTTTGCTTCGAATTAGAAGCCCATGATTCACATGGAAAGATTGGCAGTGGTGTTCATTGGCGGTACATTGTAAATGCCAAGGATTTCATAGAGAAAATGAATTCACAAGGAACTTAAAATCATTCTTTTGCAACAAAATTTTACATTTTTGCTAAAACCAGACACCATTTTGATGTGAATTTGTGTCTTGGTACTAATTGATGAATAATGGTAATTTCTGAAGCTGAGTTAATAGAAGGTTGCATTAAAGGAGACAGAGCTTCGCAAAAAAAACTCTATCATCAGTTTGCTCCGAAAATGCTTGGAGTATGTAGAAGGTATTTTGAAACGTTGGAAGAAGCTGAAGATGCATTACAAGAAGGATTCATCAAAGTTTTTGAAAACCTAAAAAAATACCGGAACGAAGGTTCTTTTGAAGGCTGGATCAGGCGCATCATTGTGAATACTGCCCTTAACAACTATAGAAGTAATCTGAAAAATTATTTCCATTCCGATTTCGAGGAAAATGAAAAAGAGCTTGTTCACAACGACGATATCATCGGATCTTTTTCAGTGGATGCATTGCTAAAGATTATTGATAGCTTGCCTAAAGGTTATAAAATGGTTTTTAACCTATATGAAATGGAAGGGTATTCGCATAAAGAAATTGCTCAATTATGCGATTTCACTGAAAACACTTCCAAATCTCAACTGGTGAAAGCTAAAAAGTTCTTAAGAAAAAAAATTGAAGAAACTGGATTAAACAATTAAAATAGAATGGCCGATTTAGGAAATATATTTCGAAAAACATTTGACAATTACACTATTGATCCCTCCGACAAGGTTTGGCAAAATATTGAAAGCAAAATCAATACGCTCAAACCCTCAGGAAGGAAGTTTTTAAATAAAGGCACAACTTACATTGCTGCTTCTATATTGGTTGTAGCTGCTACCGCTTTTTTGATAGTTCAACAGTTGAATACCAAAAAAGGGAACCTTGTTACTAAGAATCAAGTTTCCAGCCCCATTTTTACATCAAAAACCCCTTCTAATTCAACACAAACTCAAATTACTTCTAATAATGTCAATTTAGGTTCAACAATTCCAGTAAATAAATTCCCATCCCAAAATACTGAAAATTATCCAATTGTAACAAATTTGGGAAATTCTGAAAAAACAGAAATTCAAACTTTTATTACTAAAGAAACAGGAAGCAATCTGCCAACGGCTATTAACATTGACAACAAAGCTACCTTTACAGAAACCAACCCAACAATTCTTTCCTCCGAAAATTTAAACTTCGCTAAAACCACTCCTGTTTTTACGATTTCTAAGAACGATACCCTTTGCAAAGGGGAAAGCATCACCTTAAAAGCACAAGGCGGTCAAACCTACCTTTGGAATACAGGTGACATTACTGATTCCATTACCGTTACCCCATTTAACACTCTAAAGTATTCTGTTACAGCAAGTTCATTTGGATTTGACACCACACTTATTGTAACCATCACTGTCAGAAGCTGTAATAGTTTATATGTCCCTACGGCCTTTACTCCGGATAACGATGGGAAAAATGATTATTTTCACCCGGTAAAACAAGATAATATTGGCATTGAGAAATACGAAATGAAAATTTTATCTCGCACCGGCAAATTGGTTTATGCTACAAAATCCTTTGAAGATTTGGGTTGGGATGGCAAGTTCGAAGGAAATGATGCCCCTGAAAGTTTTTATTTGTGGTACCTTAAATATACAGATTCCGAAAATTTTTCACACGAACTCCGCGGACAAGTGTATCTTTACAGGCATTAAAATTATCCTTTAATGACACCAATAGATAGAGCTGTTGCCCCTAAAAGTAAAGGGCTTAAAGAAATATGCTTCAACACCCCCAATGAATACCGTTTACAAAACGGTATTCCTGTTTATACACTCATACAAAAAGACACCCCAATTGTCAGTATTACTTTAGATTTTAAAGCCGGGGAATATTATCAAAACCAAGCTTTTATAGCTTTGGCGGTTTCTCGTCTATTAACTAAAGGAACAAAACACTTTTCCGCAAAAAAAATTGCTGAAAAAATTGCTTGTCAGGGTGCAGAGATAAACACCCATTACGGCACAAATCTCATTACCATTAATCTTATTTGCACAAAAGATAAGTTAAAAAGTGTTTTACCCATACTTTCCGATATTATTCAATTTCCAACATTTGAAGAAAAGGAACTGGAACAGCTCAAGGAAAAAGAGCTGCAAATGCTCCACCTTAAAATGCAAAAAGTGGATTATCTTTCCAATCGAAAGTTTTTCAATCAAATCTTTGGCGATAAACATCCTTTCGGTAATATCCTGGAAGAAAAGCATATTCAACAAGTGCATCCTGAAATCCTAAAGGAATATCATAGCACCTATTTTGTTGCCGAAAGATGCAAAATACATTGTGCCGGAAATATAGATGAAAAAACCATACAACTTCTTGACACTTTTTTTGGAAACACCCTCACGGTTAATTTCAATTCAATTGAAAAACCACACAAAAGATTCCCGACTAAGGAAAAATTCCATCTGATTGAGAAAAATGATGCCGTTCAATCCTCTGTTAAAATCGGCTTCGCGATGGATAGACCTACAGAAGAGGATTTTATGCAACTGAAAATATTAAATACAATTTATGGTGGTAATTATT
Organism: uncultured Bacteroidales bacterium; assembly: GCA_964543995.1. GTDB lineage: Bacteria > Bacteroidota > Bacteroidia > Bacteroidales > CAIXTV01 > CAIXTV01. The sequence goes on along the minus strand of CAZJBB010000037.1, from coordinate 3,328 downwards.
GTTCTAGATTGATGCAAAATATCCGTCAGGAAAAAGGATATACTTATGGAATACATTCATCTGCTTCTATTTATCACGATTCTTTGGTTTTCTTAATTCAAACAGAAACAGGTGCAGAATACACACAAAAAGTAATGGATGAAATTTTTTCGGAAATGATACGTTTACAAAATGCACTTGTTTCTAAAAAAGAACTTATGGCAACGCAAAACTGGATTTCCGGCTCTTTATTACGAATGTTTGATGGTGCTTTTAACCAAATGAATGTGTATAGGCAATTACATTCAAACGGTTTATCCCAACATTTTTATACTAACTATTTCGAAAGCATAAAAAATATTAATCCACAACAAATCAAAAGCTTAGCTAAACAATATTTGAATCCTGACGTTATGTTTCAGGTGGTAGCCGGAATATTGACCCCTTAGAAATGAAAAGTTTTTCGATATATTTATTGTTTTCCTTTAGCATTCTCCGTTCCATTGCTCAGGTTCAACCCCCGACGCCTCATTGTATTCAGGTAGATTCGTTGGGAAATGTGAATATTGTATGGCAAACCCCGGCTTCTGCCGTGGATTTCCGTTGTTATGTAATTTACAGTTCCAATGCTTCAATAGGTCCCTATACAGCCATCGATAGTGTTTTTAACTTTAATCAGACTTCCTATTATCATGTTGGGGCAAATGCGAATACCCACAGTGTGTATTATTATTTAGCCACTCGTTCCAATGCTACAGGGAGCTTGTCTCCACTTTCCGATACCCTAAGTTCTATCTATCTTACCGTGTTTAACAATTTGAATGCTACGGCTGATTTGACGTGGAACAATGTCCACACGCCACTACTCATCGGAACTTCTCCCCTATTTTATATTTACCGTCAGATTCAGCCAAACGGCTGGAAATTAATCGATTCTACACTGAATCTTAATTATGCTGATAGTTTTAAACTGTGCTCTGCGGTAATAAATTATAAAATTGAACAAAAACACAATTCCGGTTGCACTTCTGTATCCAATATTGCCGGAGATTTGTTCCATGACATCATTCCTCCGGATATTCCTGTAATTGACTCGGTGAGTATTAATAATATAGCCAGTAAAGTAAGCATTGGTTGGACGGCAGTAACTTCAGGGGATGCCGCTGGATACGTGATTTACCAATTGGTGGGCTCAATTTGGTTACCTATTGACACCGTTTTTGGCAAAAACAACACCTTTTTTACTGACCCACTTTCAGACCCCAAAAACGCATCTTATTCATACCGAATTGCGGCTTTCGATAGTTGTCATAATTTGAGCCCCTTGGGAATTCTACACAACAGTTTATTTTTAAACGCTGCGGTAAATATATGCGGGAGTTCAGTTTCACTTTCATGGAATGATTATGTTAATATGGCTCCATCAACGGCCGGCTACAACATATATGTTTCCGTAAATGGAGCTCAACCTCAGCTTTTGGCATCCAACCCTTCAAACATAAGAGACTACCAAATGAACAATTTGGTGGATGGAAACGATTATTGTTTTATGATTCAGGCTTTTAACAACAACAACAGCGTTTCCGCAAGCTCCAATGCCATTTGCTTTCATTATGCCTTACCCAAAAGACCTTTGTATGCCTATTTAAGGTATGCCAGTGTGGTGAATGACACCTATATTGAATTGGCAGGTTTTGTGGATAACAGTGTATCCTTGAAAGAAGTTCGATGGTACAGAGCTGAAAGCTTAACAGGTACATACAGTCTTATTGGTTCCACTGGGGGGCCGGTTCCTGCCAATGTACTCTATCAGGATCATTCCGCCTTAGTTCACGAAAATGCATATTTTTACAAAATGGTTGCCGTGGATAGTTGTGGAGCGGAAGTCTTAAGTTCAGATACCGTGAACAGCATTTATCTTTCCGGAAACAGCAACAATTACCTTTGCAATTTAAACTGGAATTACACCAATGGCTGGACAGGCGTTACGAAAGAGTATGAAATTCATAGAAGCTTCGAAGGGATTTTTCCCGGGGTGCCAGCGGCAATTGTTCCCCATTCAGGAAATATACCTTATACTTATGCCGACGATGTCAGCGTTTTAAATCAATCGAGCGGAAAATTCGATTATTATATAAAAGCTTTAGCCGGAATAGGCAATCCTTATGGATTTTTAGATTACGCATTGTCGAATCAAATCAGTTTGTACCAAACCCCCATTGCATACATCCCCAATGCTTTTACACCCAACGGCAAAAATCCGGTATTTAAGCCCATGGGTTATTTTTTGGACAATACTGATTATACCTTTGGAATTGTCACTCGTTGGGGAGAAAAAATCTTTGAAACCCACCAATATGCTCAAGGGTGGGATGGTAATGCGAATGGCAAGATGGCTCCGCTTGGGGTATATGTATACTACTTACAATACCGTAATCCGGACAATTCCATCACATCCTTAAAAGGCTTTGTGACTTTGATTTGGTAGGGATTCCGTTTTGTTTACGATATATTGATGTTTTTCTTAAATGGCGTCTCGTCAAGCTCGATAATCTACTCCCGGACTTCGAGTGCAATCGAGAAGTCCTTTGCTTTTCCAATCCCACCAAACTTTCCCCACTGAGATTGCTTCAAACCACATGTCGATTTCGCAAAGACGAAGTCTCCTCCACAACAGGTCAAGAACCCATGACCTACCGGACATCGAGTGCAATCGAGAAGTCCTTTGCTTTTCCAATCCCACCAAACTTTCCCCACTGAGATTGCTTCAGCCGACATTTCAATTGACCAATTACGGAAAGAAGATTGCTTCAAACCACATGTCGATTTCGCAAAGACGAAGTCTCCTTCACAACAGGTCGAGAACCCATGACCTACTGGACTTCGAGTGCAATCGAGAAGTCCTTGCTTTTTCCAAGGGGTCATCTCGATCCCGACAAGTCGGGACTCGATGACCTACATGACTTCGAGTGTAATCGAGAAGTCCTTTGCTTTTCCAATCCCACCAAACTTTCCCCACTGAGATTGCTTCAGCCGACATGTCAATTAATCTTTGACCAAAAGAAAAATATTCCATCCAACATGTCGGCATCGCAATGACGAAGGCTCCTTCACAACAGGATCTGGACTCGATAACCTACAGGACTTCGAGTGCAATCGAGAAGTCCTTCGCTTTTCCGACCCCACCAAACCTCCCCTGAGATGGGAGGCTTTAGTTTATAGCGCAATTGGCCTGTTTATTGGTAGTTTTGCTGTTCTTAAGATAGTGTCCATTATAGAATGAATCTCCCCAAATGAGATTGCTTCAGCCGACATTTCAATTGACCAATTACGGAAAGAAGATTGCTTC